>JAGVFE010000046.1 GCA_020057765.1 Candidatus Woesebacteria bacterium
CAAAAATCGTCCGCGGGCCGGGCGAATATGATATTGCCGGCGTCGGCATCATAGGCATCGGAACCTATCACGACGCGGAAAAAGGAGCCGCCCGCGGCCGCAACACCATCTTTCGTATTGAAATCGATGGCCTCAACATCGTCCATTTGGGAGATTTGAGTCATGCCCTGTCGGCACAAGAAGTAGAAAGTTTGGATGGTGTTGATATTCTGTTGGTTCCGGTTGGGGGTTTTTATACCATAGATTTCGAAACAGCAGCCGGAATCGTTCATGAAGTTGAGCCGTCGATCGTCATCCCCATGCATTATGGACGAGCGGAGTTAAACCAAAAAACCTTTGGATCGGTTGCGCCACTGTCGGCATTTCTTAAAGAAATGGGCAAAGAAGATCTCGTCCCGCAACCCAAACTGACGATCTCAAAGGACAAGCTGCCCGAGGAGCTACAAGTGGTAGTGCTTTCATAATGGCCGATCCCAAAGTTCCACCGCATGATGACGTCGCCGAGCAATCGGTTCTGGGTGCCATCCTCATCGATAAAGACGCCATGGTGGACGTGGCAGAATTTTTGCGGCCGCTGCATTTTTACAAAGACGCCAATGCAGCCATTTTTGGCGCAATGATGGAATTGTATGAAGGCCACGATCCCATTGATGTCCTTACGGTCACCGCGCAGCTCAAGAAAAACGGCGGACTCAAAGACGTCGGCGGCTCCTCCTATGTCAATGACCTTTTAAACGTCGTGCCCACGAGCGCGCACGCGGAGCAATACGGAAGGATCATCATGGAACACGCCATCAAGCGCCAACTGGTCGTTGCCGCTGCAAAAATCACGGAAATGGCATTTAAGATGGAAGGGGCGGCCAGTGAAATCGTCAACGACGCCGAGCAGGAAATATTTGCCATTTCCCAACACGCGACCCGTCGCGACTTTATTCCGATTAAAGATGCATTAGCCGCTTCGTTTGATCGGCTTGACGAGCTTCATAAGCGCGCGGGGGGGCTTCGGGGAGTGGCTACGGGATTTGTGGAAGTGGACAATAAGCTCGCCGGCCTGCAGGACTCTAACCTTATTATCTTAGCTGCCCGGCCTGGCACGGGTAAAACGGCGATGGTCTTCAACATCGCCCAATACGTTGCAGTTCACGACAAAATGCCGGTGGGGATTTTTTCACTTGAAATGAGCAAAGAGGAGCTTGTCGATCGGCTACTGGTGGGCCAAGCAGATATCGACGCCTGGCGGCTCAAAACCGGTAAATTGTCCGACGACGACTTTACGCGACTGTCTGAGGCCATGGGAGAACTGGCGGAGGCGCCCATTTACATCGACGATACGCCGGGCATGAATATTGTCGAAATGCGCACCAAAGCGCGACGGCTCCAAGTTGAGCACGGAGTCAAACTCATCATAGTCGATTACCTGCAGCTTGCAGACTCTGGACG
The DNA here is from genome assembly GCA_020057765.1 of Candidatus Woesebacteria bacterium. Classification (GTDB taxonomy): domain Bacteria; phylum Patescibacteriota; class Microgenomatia; order UBA10105; family UBA927; genus JAGVFE01. The sequence continues at coordinate 1,441 of JAGVFE010000046.1, forward strand.
ACGTTTTGACAACCGTGTTCAGGAAGTCTCCGTCATTTCGCAAAGTCTCAAAAATTTGGCGCGTGAATTGCGCGTGCCGGTGTTGGCCTGCTCGCAGTTATCGCGGGCCGTTGAAGCACGCGGATCTAAGGTGCCAGAGCTTTCTGACTTGCGCGAATCCGGTTCGATTGAACAAGACGCTGATGTGGTCATGTTTTTGTATCGTAAGGAGCAGGACATGACTCAGTGGGGCGAGCAGATACCCACCAAGCTGAGGATCGCAAAGCACCGAAACGGACCGTTGGGAGAAGTTGATCTTATGTTCCGCGGCGACCGTATCCGATTTTACTCGGTAGAAAAGAAACACACCGAAGCGGCAATTTGAGATATAATAGTGATGTTGCCAAGATGGCGGAACTGGCAGACGCGTAGGTCTCAAAAACCTATGGGGGTAATACCTCATGAGGGTTCAAGTCCCTCTCTTGGCACATTTGGAGACTATCGGGGTAGGCGCTGGAATTTTCCTAAAGAAGAGAGTATCATAAAACTATGAAAACTAAGATTTCCATGCTTGATATTTTTCAAAATCCCCGTTACCGCGGCAAACATGTCGTTTTGGCGGCGGGGAAAATCTATACGGCTAAAACAGGGGAAGGCGCGGCAGCGATCTTAAAAAAATTGGAAAAAGAATATCCAAAGGTTATCCCTGAAGTTGCTTATCTTCCCAAAGCCAGATCACTTATCCTATGGCTGTAAAATTTTCTTTTGAAGACGAAGGGAAAAGTGTTTTCGGCCAAATTCTTCGACCAATTGCTAAGGTAACTTTAAAATCTCCTTCTGCGGATAAATTTCTTGATGTTTGGATGGTGGTAGATACGGGAGCGGACTATACAATTCTACCTCGCCATTTCTCGGAAAAATTAAGAATTAGTCTGGAAAATGACTGTTTTAAGGACACGACTTTCGGCGTTGGCGGAGAACAAGCTGTTTATTTTTTTAAAAAGAAAGTAAAGGCAAAAATTGGACAATTGGAACGAGATATTCCTTTGGCTTTTTTGGACAGCAATGAAGTTCCCGCTCTTTTGGGCAGATTGGGTTTTCTGGAAACTTTTAATACTGAATTTCTAAAAACTCATTTCGTGGTTTTTAAAGATTAAAAAAAAGGAGCGAAAACTTTTTGTCCAACATGTCAACTTTTTATGGATGGCAGTTATGATAGTTCTGGGTAAACAAAAAATAGTCCTTTTAAAAATAGTTCGAAGTTGTTCGTAAAGAGAGCACTTATGGTAATTCAGACAAAATCAACCGAAGTCATAAAAGTCGAAACCGATGTGGTGGCGGTTTTTGTCTGGTCTGGCAAGAAAGAAAAAGAGATTGTTTGGTCGGAGGAGGCCAGGAAAGTTGATGCCGCGCTTGGTGGGATGCTGGTTGAGGTGGCAGCGACAGAAGATTTCGAACCAAAGAAAGAAGCTACCCTTCTTATTCATTCTCACGGAAAAATTTCGGCAACGCGGATTCTTCTGGTCGGACTAGGGAAACCAGCAGAGCTGACGATGTTTGATTTACAAACCATTGCCGCAACCATAGGCAGAAAAGCAAAGTCTGTTGCCGCCAAACGCGTTGCCGTAGCCGTTGCCGATGAATTATTTGACGTGTTTGAGAAAGAAGTAGTCAGTCAGGGAATGGTGGAAGGCATTCGGTTGGGGACGTATTCGTTTATCAAACATAA
>JAGVFE010000023.1 GCA_020057765.1 Candidatus Woesebacteria bacterium
GATGTGTTGCTTGGCGGGAAGAAAAGAAAGAGTAGCAAGGAAGATGTTTTAATTTATTACCTATGGACAATAATCATCACATGGTCATGACCAAAGATGGCCTGGCCCACCTAAAAACTGAATACGACGAGCTGGTCAACGTAAAGCGACCAGGAGTGGTCAAACGCCTCTCGGATGCGCGAGATTTAGGAGACCTTTCCGAAAACAGCGAGTATGCAGCAGCCAAACAGGATTTAGCATTCATCGACGGCAGAATCGCCGAGCTCGAAGCGATTCTTCACAGCGCAAAGGTGGTATCCTCGCACGGCAAGACCAGTGTGGATGTGGGCTGCAAAGTTACCCTCCACATCAACGGAAAAAAGGAAGTTTTTACTGTAGTTGGCGAGTGGGAAGCAGATCCGTCGCAGAAGAAAATTTCCCACGAGTCTCCGTTGGGCCGCGCCCTCATGGGCAAAAAGCCGGGAGACAAGGTGGAAGTAGAAGCCCCGGCGGGCAAAATCCTCTACAAAATATTGCATATTGAATAAGAGTAGATTATAATAATCACGTATGAATAATTTTGCAGTTGTTGCAGTCAAGAAAAGCAAGAAACAAACCCGTCTTTGGAGGGGAGCGATCGTGGTGTAACAAAAGTAAAAAATATCGCATCGAACCCCTCAATTGAGGGGTTTTTTTGTGGTTGAAAGGGGGTGATAATTATGAAAAATCATGAAGAACCAGGAGTATTTGATTTTCCTGATCACGAAGGTGGAAGTGTGCCGAGTAGCATCGGTGCGATTGGGGAGCCAAGACCCGATTCTTTTGGTCGGCTTAAAGGCTTTTATCAACAGGTTGTTAACTGCCAACAGACCCTAACAGAAGTAGTTTGTCAATTTTGGTCTGGTGTTGGACAACTTAACGATGGTGGAAAATATACACGCGTTCAGCACCGCGCGATATTTGAGCGCGCTGTATTAGAGCAAAACTCTACAGAATTACAACCATGTGTCGAAGCGATCATACCGCTTGATACAGGTCATTTGGGAACAGAGCCAACGCTTGTATATTTAGGAGAAGTCACGCCGTCTCGGAGACAAAATGAAGACGACCTCATCTCGATTTTGGTAAATCTTGCCGCCGCCAGGCGCGTCACACCAAGGAATCCAATTGAGATACTGGAACGTCCAAGAAATAGGGGATATGAAATTTCTATTTTATCTGAAGAAGATCGTCGGGAAGAGTAAGTAAGAGACCAAATCGCAGGTCTGTACGAACGTTTTGGCTGGTCAAGGGAAGAAGTCGGGACTATGCTACAAAACCCAAATAATATTCTCTGTGTAGCAAAAAGGAATGGAGGGATTGTTTCATCAGGAATTGGGGAGATAGCGGCGATTCCTTTAGACAACACACAATTTCGTATTGCTGAACTCACGGAAGCAGCAACTCTTGCTGAGCATGAGAGTAATGGGTGTTATGCAGCAATTTCAACAACAATCCTTTCAGAGCTCGCGCGCCGATCACGGGCACATGAAATATTTGACGGAGAACTCGATTTGGTATTTGGAGAGAGCAATGGGTTGTCGCCAGGAGTTTTGAGGGTAGCGGCTACACAAGCAAGGACGTTTTCCACAAATGTTGCAGGATCGTACGGATTTGAAGGAAGAGGTATTTTGAGACAGCAAGTGCCGATATCCGGACCGTTTCGAAGAACCTCATATAATGATCTAGTCGTTACGTCTCTTACGAGAAGCAACTTGTACGGCATGTTTTGATTATGAATACGATACTACTCGAGCGCATGGTCAGTCTTAATTCCGTGTATCCCAACGAATACCGTCTTGGGAAGTTTTTATGTGCGTATCTTGCAAAACATGGATTTCTTGTAATGACACAGAGAGTTGCGGCAAAGCGTTTTAACATTTTTGCCAGGCGTGGAGCAGCCAAAAAAGCAGTGATGTTCTATGGTCACCTAGATACAGTGCCGGTAATAAATCCTACAAAGTGGAGAACTGACCCATTTCATCTTACTCATCGTCAGGGAAGATTATATGGGTTAGGAACCTATGACATGAAAGGAGGAATAGCGGCGTTTCTAGATGCGTCTGTTCGTTCTGATAGCTATATCAAAATATTTCTTGCAGTTGATGAGGAGTGGATATCAGAAGGAGCATGGACCGCAATAAAGCACCGGAGGGATTTTTTCTCCGACGTTAACCTTGTCATATCACCGGAGCCGAATTTTGGTCTAGGCACATACGGGATTGTAAGAGGTAGGACCGGTCGATTCATTTTTACCGTAAATTTTGATGGAAAGCCGGCACACGTAGCTCAATATCAAGAGAGTGTTGATGCGGTGTCAATGATGGGGAAATTTATTTCGGATTTCTATGCCGCAAGAGAAAAATTATTTCTTTCCGGTGGAACATTTGTCCAGATACGCAGGGTGACGGGAGAAGCGATCGGTATGAGTGTTTGCGGAAACGCATCAGTAGACATAGAAGTGTTGGGGAATTATCAAGATTCGATATCAGATATTCAGGGGCGATTACAATCGCTTACGGATGTTAGTGTACGCGTAAAAGCGAGAAAAACACCGTATTTGCCAGGATATTTTTTCTCGACTTTTCCGTATCAACAGAGTATCGCCAATATAATCAGATTCCATACGAAAAAGGAAATGAAGCTACACGTGAGGCAGTCGGTAAGTGACGATAATGTGTTGGCAACGCTTGGTATCCCGGTTATCACGTGGGGACCAAGTGGAGGCAATGCTCATGAACCCAATGAGTACGTCGAAAAATCTTCTCTCGAGACTCTGTCAAAAATGTTTCATGACGTATTGGTTAAGTCTGCAGTTGCGTATTGAGTGGTTTTTGCAAAAAAGTAGGGTACAATAAGAGAATTCTATGTTTTGGGCAGATAAAATAGCAAAAGAAATTGTTGAGTCAGGGAAATACCGGCCATACTGGGTCGATGACATGTTCACGCCTTCCGGTCACGCACACATTGGTTCCCTCCGCGGTCCTCTGGTTCATGACATGATCCATCGCGCACTCAGGGATGCTGGCGAGCATCCGTCGTTTACCTATGTTTTTAATGATTTTGATCCCATTGACGGACTTCCGCCAGAGCTAAGCGATACATTCTCTAAATATTTGGGGTTTCCTCTTCGCAAAGCACCCGCTCCCGAAAAAGGGTATGAGAGTTTTGCGGATTTTTTCGCAAAAGATTTTCAAAAAGTGCTGAAAAGCTTGGGTTTTGCAGCGACGTATTTGTCATCCTGGGATATGTATCACGAAGGAAAATTCAATGAAGTTATTCGGGAGGCATTGGATAATTCCGAAAGGATACAGGATATCTATCAGCAAGTAAGTGGCAGCAAAAAACGTGAAAAAGGCTGGTTACCGCTGCAAGTCATTTGTGAAAAATGTGGAAAATTAGGAACAACCCGAGTTCACAATTGGGACGGAGACACAGTGTCCTATGCGTGTGAATCCGCAATGGTTACATGGGCCAAAGGCTGTGGATATAATGGGAAAATTAGTCCGTTTGATGGGAACGGAAAACTTCCATGGAAAGTGGATTGGCCGGCACATTGGAAAGTACTTGGTATCACCATCGAAGGAGCAGGAAAAGACCACTCTTCTGCCGGTGGTTCCCGCGACATCGCACGTGCATTATGTGACGAGGTTTTCCATGTTCCTGACCCGTACAACTTGCCGTATGAATTTTTTCTTATCGGTGGAAAGAAAATGTCGTCTTCTAAGGGTTTGGGGTTGAAAGCGCGAGATTTAACGACGTTTTTGCCTCCTTCTGTCGGTAGGTTTTTATTTACGCGCACCGACCATCGACAAGCAATCGAATTTGATCCGATTGGGACGATGGCAATACCTGATCTATTTGATGAATATGATCATTGTTGGCAGTCTTATATTGATGAGTCTGATCAAAATTTAGCACGTGCCTTTATTTTGGCACAAACTGATCAGTTGCCACCAAAAAAACCAATGTTTTTGCCACGCTTCCGCGATATTGCAAACTATATTCAGTTGCCTAATGTCGATTTGGTAGCGCAAATTGCCAAGGGAAAAGGAAGTGCGTTGACCAGCCAAGAGCAGTTGATACTTGAAGAACGAAAGAGATATGCGACCATTTGGGTGCAAATCTATGCGCCTGATGACTACCGTTTCCAAATGACCACAGAGGTTTCTCCTGAAGTATCCGGATTAACCAAAGAGCAAAAAAACTATCTTGCCGATATTATTCCGCTCGTTGAAAGCAATACAGAGGCAGATGATTTACAACTAAAACTCTATGAAGCAGCCAAAGCGCTCTCTATTGATTCTAAAAAAGCATTTACTGCTATTTACATAGCTCTTTTGGGAAAGACTCATGGACCCAAGGCAGGATGGCTTTTGCGGTCCTACCCCACAGAGGTGGTAGTTGAGCGGTTGCGACAGATAACTATTTTATGATTACTAAAATTCAGGCTCTCGATTTGCTTCATACCCATACACAAAATCAAAACCTTCGGCGGCATATGTACGCCGTAGGTGCTGTGATGAAAACGCTGGCCGTAAAGCTCGGTGGAGACCCTGATATTTGGGAAATCTTGGGGCTTCTTCACGATGCGGATTGGGAAGAGACCAAGGACGCGCCGGAAAAGCATACCGTCAAGACGCTTGCATGGCTTAACGAATTAGGAATTGCAGAAGGCCCGCTCGTCCACGCATTTCAATCACATAACACGAAGCACACGCATTTAGCTGAGCTTGAGGGAAAAATGGAGTGGGCGCTGGAGACTTGCGATGATCTGACAGGTTTTATTGTGGCGGTCACATTAGTGCGTCCCGAAAAATCACTCGCGTCCGTCACCGTCGAATCCGTTATGAAAAAATGGAAAACCAAAGAGTTCGCTAAGACGGTTGATCGTGGTCAAATAGCCCAGTGCGAAGAAAAGCTTGGGATACCGTTGAATGATTTTATCAATCTATCCCTTTCTGCTATGCAAAATATCCACGAAGAACTTGGGTTGTAAATTTCATGACTAAATTGCTTATCGCTACCACAAACCCCGGAAAACTGGCTGAGCTTTCGCGTTTTCTTGACGATATTCCCATGAGCCTGGTTAGTCTCAAAGATTTTGATATTACTGATTCAGTCGAAGAGACGGGGAGTACTTTTGAGGAAAACGCAATTCTAAAGGCGAAATTTTACGCCAAAAAATTCGGCCTACCCACTCTTGCCGATGATGGGGGGTTTGAAATTGATGCACTCGGTGGCGAGCCGGGGGTCAAGTCGCACCGATGGATTCATGGAGATAGGGAAGATACGGATGAAGAACTGATTGCCTATACCATTGAGCGTCTGAAGGGTGTTCCGTTGCCGGATCGCGGAGCACAACTTCGAGCAGTGATCGCTTTTTCATTGCCAAATGGTGAAACCAAAACCGCAACGGCAGCAATCCGCGGGGTGATACCGCTTCAGCCTTCGTCAACCAGAACCCATGGTTTTCCTTTCCGCTCATTGTTATATCTGCCCCAGATTAGTAAGTTTTATAACTTCGACGTATTGAGCAACGAAGAGAATGAAGCGTATAATCATAGAAAGAAGGCACTTGAAGAACTCAAGCCATTAATAAAAAGACTATGTTAGACATAAAATTTATTCGTGATAATTTAGAGCTATGTAAAAAGGCAGCCCAAAATAAGAATCGAGAGGTGGATTGGGATGGGCTTTTGGTCGTTGACGAGAAGCGAAGGGCGTTGATCGGAAAGGCAGAGGAGTTGCGGGCAGAGAGGAACAAAAATAGCGACATGAGACATGAGACAGGTGACACGAGAGGAAAAGAAATAAAAACAGATTTAAAAAAGATCGAGGATGAATTAAGGGAAGTGGAGACAAAATTTGAAGCGATCATGCTTACAGTGCCCAATGTGCCGGATGAAAGTGTGCCGGTGGGCAAGGATGCAAGTGGCAATGTGGAGATAAAAAAGTGGGGAATGCCTGCGAAGTTTGATTTTGATCCCAAGGATCACATTCAACTTGCAAAAGATCTTGATCTTATCGACTTTGAGCGTGGAGCCAAGGTGGGTGGATCGCGCGCATATTTTCTCAAAAATGAA
>JAGVFE010000113.1 GCA_020057765.1 Candidatus Woesebacteria bacterium
GTAGCCAGCGGTATTACCGATATCGTCATCGTGACAGGCTGGCACAAGCGCGCCATCGAGGACCACTTCGACTACCCCAACGAGCTTATCCAGACATTAAAGGACCAGGGCAAGGATCACCTGGTGGAAGAGGTAAAAAAAACAGCGGAGCTGGCTAACTTCATCTACATTCGCCAAAAAGGCCCGTATGGTAACGCCACGCCGGTTTTGTGCGCCAAAAACGTCATCGGAGACGAGCCCTTTGTTGCCATCTGGGGAGATGAGTTTATCTATAGCCGCCCGCCGCGGGCAAAGCAGTGCATCGACGTCTTTGAAAAGTACGGCGATCCGGTTATCTCTGCCGTCCGCGTGCCCAAAAAAGACGTGTCCCGCTACGGCATCGTGGATGCCACCAAGATTGAAAACAACATTTGGCAGATAAATAAAATGATCGAAAAGCCCACGGTCGATGAGGCGCCAAGCAACCTGGCCGCCCACGGCTGCTATGTCTTAACCCCGGATATTTTTGAAGAGCTCGAACGTGTCAAACCCGGTAAAAGCGGGGAGATTTGGCTTGTGGATGCCATTAAAGCACTCATGAAAAAGCGGCCGGTGTATGCCTGCGAGATAGTTGACGGTAAATATTACGACACGGGCAACAAGCTCGAATATCTTAAAACGGTTGTCGAATTTGCCCTCCAGCACAAAGACTTAAACGGAGATTTTCGAAGCTACCTCAAGAGCCTGAAGCTCTAATAATGAGGTCATTCCCTCGGCGTTTCGCCGTAGATGACGACCCTTGTTCCTGGGTTGTCTTTGGAGGCAAGCGTCGACCATGCTTTGGCATTGACTACCGGCGGATCGGCCCAGTCGTAGAGGACGCGGGCATCCTCGATTTTCATATTGACGCAGCCGTGACTCATGGGGTGGCCGAAATTGTTGTGCCAGTAGGTCCCGTGAAGCGAAAAGCCGCGCATTTTGGCCACCTCGTCATTGGAGAAAAACATCACGTACGGCACGTTGGGCAGATAATAATAGGTGTGCCGTTCCCGGCTGCCGCCTTCCATTTTTTGACTCCGTACTTTGGCCCAGATCGTAAATTCTCCCGTCGGCGTCGGCGCCCATTTGCCGGTCGATACGGTAAATTCAAATACTTTATTGGTCTTTTCAAATGCATAGACGCGCTGGTTCGTCAGATCCACCGCAATCCATTTTCCCGCCTCTAACGGCGGATCTTTGCCGTTTATAGCAAGCCCCAAGACTTTTCTGGTTTGGGTAAGTTGAACCAGAGGGATGGACCGGGCAACTTTATCATGGAACTCCCCATAGGGTTCCTCTGTGGGTTTTTCCAATAGTTGGCCTTGGATAAGGCTTTGGAGGGCTCGCGGATCAGCCAATGGTTCGATTGCATGAACATTGACCTTTTGAGGTTGCGGGATGCTTTTGAGCACAAGGCCCATGACAACAAGGAGTGTAAAAAGAAGAAGAGGCTTCCAATTCATCTTTCGTGGGACGATTTTCCGCTTCATGGCGTGTTTTTACTATGCGTTTTTCTGTCATTCCTGTCAACGGGAACTTTGTGGTCGGGATGTTGACACTTGGACGCGCTTGTATGGTATGATTTTAGCATGCGTCGGATACGCCGATCAGTGGCCCGGGTCAAAAGTGTTGCGTGGTTGGTGTGGCACGCCAAACACGAATTTATCCATATTTTGTTGGGATTGGTATGGGCATGGGTTCTGCGGGAACTGTGGGGAGAGTTTAATCTCCGTTGGATTTGGCTTGCGGTGGGGGCATCCATTCTTCCTGATTTGGATCATGGGATTTACTTTCTTACATATGGAAGGCGCGACCCTTATTCTGTTGCGGTGCGTTATTACCTGCGGCATTTTCAGATACGGAAATTATTGAATACCTGGGAGAACGGGCACAAAAATAACACGAGCTTGCTTTCCCATAATTTTTTCACGATTGCGGCACTGTTGGCGTTGTGTATCGTAGCGTTTTTCTATGAATGGCAAACCGCTGTGGTTCTTTTTGGAGCTATGCTGGGGCACTACGTATTTGATGTGCTCGATGACCTGTTCATGTTAGGGAGTCTCAATCCCAATTGGAAGCGGTGGGGAAGGGGGAAAAAAATGGAAAAACCCGCTGCCCGTTTTATTTCGTCGCAAGATCGATAAAATCTCTGATTTACCTATCCCGACTGGTTAAATCCCCGAATACAAATTGACCTCAAAAATTACCACTTGGATTTTTTCTGTAAGCCTAGGGGAACAAGAAGGAATAGAGGGAAGATTGCAAAATCCGGTCGTCTTTTTGGAAGCGGAAGAAGTAGTGGTGTTCGCCGGGAGTCAGACCGGTGACGCGTACGACATGGGATGTGCCGTCTGGGGCGAGCATTGGATACTCCTGTCCATCAACGACAACGGTCAAAATGGTTTTTTCGGTCGTGAGGGCGATAATGGTGGCTGTGTGCCCCAACTTGTCAGGATAAACTTTTTGCGAGGAAATCACCTCTGCCGCTTGCGAAGTGATCCTTTGTTGCCGTTGGCCCTCGATGACGCCGGCAATTAAACCAGCTGAAAGAATCAGGCCAACGACGGTCATGAGGATGGCACTAGCCACAGAGGTCAGTGGCACGTGCCAGCGCTCGTGGTAGGCAATTTTTGCTTCCTGAGATTCTTTGAATTTCCTCAGTTCCCCTGCCGGGAAAAAGTAGCCATGGCTATCAGAACAGCGGAATGCCGTAACATCGGGAGGAATGTTGTCTTCGGTTGTTCGCTCAAGCGGCCGTAGGCACTGGGGACACGTGGCACCAAAAGGGGTCATGTTAAAAGGGGTCAGGCCTTGGGGGGCCTTAAGGCCTGACCCCGAAGGACCTGACCCCGACGTCGGTGGCAGATCTATTGATCGGATATAGTTGGCGTCAAATGCCGAGAGCCAGTGGCCGCCGCAGGAGGGGCAGGCAAGATAATGGAGCGACAAGCCATCAGCGTGGCTTGGTTTTTGGTCAATGAGCAGGTTATCGCCTCTGGGGCAGCGCATGATATCATCATATCAAATATTATGTTTTTTTATCTGGTCATCATCGTTGTTAGCCTTATCCTTAACTGGGGGGTGCAGCTTTCCTATTATCTATGGCGTATTCGGAAAAATCCGGAGGCATTTGCGGGACAAAAGACGTTACTTCACTATTATACGGGCTACATTGGAGACGGTATTATTGCACCACTGATTAATATATTGATATTTTACGTTATAGTAAGACTAGGTCAAAAAGAAGGATTAGAAGGGCTAGGAGGAATAGAGGAATTGATAAAAAGACAACCGATGGGAGCTATTTTTGTTCTGACTCTCGTTTTAGATGTCATTACCCACTACTACCAGGGAAAAACCAAAATGATCAACTGGTCTATGCCAAAACCATTTCAGTGGAACTTTGCCGGTAAGTGGCACATGATATCGTTTTCGATCCAGATAAGCTACCTCTTGCTTTTCCTGTGGCTCCTTGTGCACAATGGAACAAGGATATTGAGCAATTGGTCAATGCTTGCGGCAACGGTTGGAATTTTTGCCTTGATGGCGTCGTTTTTGATACTCTATCATTTCGACAACCGAACGAGTCAAACAACCTCAAAAAGTCTTCGGTAAATCCTTTCATCCTCTTGACAGAATAATCGTTATCTTAGTATCGTGATTATGTATCTTATTTAATAAGATATTGATTTTGAAAACACTGCTGCCGGAGATAATTCAGCATCTATTGTTCCACCACCATCTTCATCACAAAAGAGAAGTACATAAAAATCCCCAGACGCGATATAGTACGAAATGGATTGAGATAGACAAAAGGAGCGGACAGCACGGATTTTTCCAGATTATTGGTCTGATAGCTTTGGTGATCATGGCTGTTGCGATTCCAATCACCGTCAAGTTTGTCGAGCAGCAAAAGCAGATTGCGGATATACGAAGCCGAGCCGCCAACTGTACGTCACTGTGCCGGGGGGAAGATGATCAGGCCGCTTGCGTTGCGGACTGCCAAGCCAATTCTGCTCCGGTTCCAACAGAGGCTCCGCCGGCACCCACAGAACCCCCTGCTCCTCCTCCGCCACCGCCGGCGCCCAGCGAGCCATGTGCCGTCGATGATTGCTGGTCCGGTTGTTACACAGACGGAGGACGGTGTGAAGGAACAAAACCAAATTGTGAGTGTCGCTTTCCACCACCCGCTCCTCCTCAGCCGTATTGCGATTCATCGACCGTGAGCGAATGTTCGGCGGAACGGAGTTGGTGTATCCCGACGCTTGACGGCGGACGGTGCGCGGTGATTGCAACTCCCGCTCCATCCGTCACACCGATACCCGTGGTGACGGAGGCTCCGCCAAACGTGCAGACATACTGTTCTGGTGGAAGTCCATCGTGTTCGTATGGCAATGCCAGTTGTCAGAAGCTATCGGAGACGCTTTGGTCCTGGGTTTGCCCGTCTGCGCCGGCCCCATCGCCGGATGTTACCCCCGGCCCGACCGTGGCTCCCCAGCCGACACAGAAGCATCTTGCATATAATCCGTCAGATCCTGATTGTCTGAATCAGTGCACCGGAGACGGCAACAGTTTACGAGCCTGTTTTGAGACTTGTGGCAGCGGGATTGCCACGACACCCACGCCATCTCCAGCAAGAACGGGGAAATTTGGTCCAGGAATGGCTAAACCCATTATTGTCGTCTGTGGTGATGGGAATTGTAGTGGGGCCGAAACGCCAGCCTCATGTTCCAGCGACTGCTTCCCTCCGGCAGCTTATGGGGGTCGTCCGTGTACCCGGGCCAGCAGACCAAACTGTCAGGAGAGAGAGCCGACGTGTGTGGATGGCAACTGGCGCTGCAACATTCCTGAACCAAAGCCAAACGTGGCACCGGGATCTACGAACAGAACGGATGTGGATGCCAAGCCCGTCGAGACGGGCGGCGGGTGTCTGCCGGGGGACGAGCCGTGTCTGGCCAGCAGGCGCGCCCTTGAAGCGTGCGTGAGCCAAAAAGGAACGACTGTTGCACAATGTTGGAACGCAGCGGCTGAAAATTATGCCCGGGTGGAAGGCGAAGTTGCCAAAAAAGCCCTGCGTGGCGACCAAGCGGCGCTTCGCGAACAAGAGTTTTATCAGGCACTCAAGGATCCGGCCAAAAAAACACTTGCGGAAGAATATGTTAAGCAGCTGAAAGCGGCCGATCCGACCCGTACCGTTTCTCAGACTGAACTTTTGTATGCAGCGTATCGGTCCACTGCCCAATGTGCAGATAGTGCCTGTCTGGCGGCGCACGTTGAACGGGAGTCCTGCAACAATAATGCCAACCGGTCTGACAGCGGGCTATCCAATAGCAATTGCGAACCAAGAGCGCGCGTGGCCTATGATGCGGAAAAAGCCCGCGTCTGTGCCCAGTCAAAGAAAGATTGCGACGACATTCTGGCCCATGAAGGGAATCCAAATGCGGTTGCTGCGGCGCAAGGCAAACCCACGGCTCAGCAAGAACGTGCCAGGAATACTTTTTCATTACAAGAGACGGATTTTGCCTATGCCGCCTACGTGGCATTTAACGATCCGTCCAAGCTTTCCGACCGGCAGAAACTTATGCTGTCGGCCATACGCGGAGACAAAGCCGCCCGGGCGCAGTTTTCCGGCATGAACTTTACCGACGTGGGCTTTGATGAGAAAAACGGCATCTTCACCATCACCCGGACGCTGGATTGGCAGCGCGGATCCGGGGTAACCCTGCGGGTGGATAAAAACAGTCAGCCTTCGATTGCTTCGTTTTCCGAAGGGGACGCCCGTTTCTCCGACACCATTTCCGGCCCGGTTAGCCTTTTCCGACTCTACAACGATAAAATCATTGACCGCGTGGGGACGCTTCTTTCCTGCCAGGTCGTCGGCGGCTGCCTCAACGACGAGAATAAAGGGTATGCGGGGTTTGCTGATCTGGCATATATCCTGGGACCGACCAATCAAAACATTCTTAAAATAATCGGTAATATCAGACCCGGTCAAAACACAACACAAATACTCAAATTTAAACTTGAAGGGAGCAATGAGGAACACACACTCGCGTGGGAAGTTACAAAAACTTCAGACGGGAAAATTTCTTATGCAGTTTCCGTTGACAGTAAAACGTACGGAAGTGGCAATGACGTAGGCGTTGCCGAAGACTTCCGGTCAGCAAATATCGTTGCCAACGCGGTGGCCGGAGATTTGTGTCGGAGACTCGGCACTGGCGGGAGCGACCTCAATGATTGTTATGAGTATCAATCTAAGCTTATTGCCGATGGAAAGATTTTCCGTGATCAAATTGGGCTCGGTTATCGTGTTGACGCAAGCGGCAAAATTGTGGCAACGGACAAAGGCATCAGGAATACTTGTCTTGGTCAGCGCGGCATTCTGGAAATTGAAGGTAAATATTATAACTGCGGCGATGACGGCAAGCCCCTCGTGGGGGCGGCTCTGGGCGAGATCGTCTGCAATGGAGCTGTAGGCATCCAGCGCCGCTCGGACGGGACCTATTACGACTGCGACAAAGGGCAAAGGGCAACGGCCGAGGATGTTAAACCTCTTGCCCGGTTCTATTGTCAGTCCGGCGCGTTTGCTCCGAACACGAAAACAAACGAGGAGTGTGCCGTCTATTGGTCCAAAGAGATTGCAGCCGGCAATATATCGACGAGTGCTGAGGCCAGCCGCAAGAAATTGCTCAAGGACCCTGTTCAGCTTGATGCTTGGGAAACAATAAAAAAGGAACAGACACTGAAAAAATTGGGTCGGGAAGAGGA
>JAGVFE010000006.1 GCA_020057765.1 Candidatus Woesebacteria bacterium
AACCACCAGACACCACTCTTGGCCAAAGCCGGCGAAAGTCAGCAGAAATACCCTCATAAGAATGGTCTCCGTCAAGAGAAATATGGTTCCATCGAAGCGATCCGGATTGTTTTGCAAATTTTTTGCTTGTGGTGATGTGGACAGAGATGTATCGGTCCAGATCAAATGATTTGAATTGGTTTTTTGCTTCCTTGGTGTGCCAAAACCCTACACCACCCCAGTGCGTGCTTTTTCGTGCGCCCAAAATATTATTGTGCTTTGGATTTGCCTGATCGTATCCCGGATCGACGAAATCAACAACCCCCTTTTTGTTGTCCTTACATGCCATGGCGCAAATAGCAGGGATGTAGCCGTAACGGCTTCCGATGCAGAGAACTCGATTGGGACGAAGAAGCCGAATGAGGGAATAATGAATCCACCCGTACCCCAAATTTCCTGATGCTCTAGCGATTTCATGCCAATTATCTTGTTTGGCATATGTATCAATAAATTCCTGTATGTGTTTCAGAGACGCAATTTGTTTTTGAGAGGAAAATAGTTTTGCTATCATAGCAGTGTATTATTATAGTAAACTTACGTTGGTTATGCTAATGTAACCGTCTTCATATGCATTTATACGAACCTTTCCGATATTTATATGACAGTGTTCATTTAAACTTGGGTATAAAGAGGGCCATAGCCCGTCTGTCCAGCAAGATTCAACAGTTTGTTGACGAGCAGGTGATGTTTTTTTTCTATACGAAAATGGAGCGGTATATAACCACACGAATCATTTCTCACTATGGAGCGGACTATCGGTGGGGAGACGAAAAATCCCAAAATATCAATAAGACAACCAATAATTTAGGTTATGGCCTTATACATCATGCGTTAATCCGAAACCTTCGACCAAAACGCCTGTTATGCATCGGTTCCATGTACGGCTTTATACCGTACATGATGGCAAAAGCATGTTCTGAAAATGGTATGGGACACGTAGATTTTGTTGATGCCGGATTTGATGTAAACAATAAAAAAAACACAGACAACCACTTTTTTGGTCAGGGTTTTTGGGCAAAAACAGATTCAAAAAAACACTTTTCCTATTATCTGAAGAAAGGATATATTTCTGTATACATGATGACCTCAAGACAGTTTTATAAAAAACACGGAAACTCGTATGACTATGTTTATCTTGACGGAGACCACTCGTTTATAGGAGCAAAACAAGACATCGACATGTTTTGGCCCGGCCTGTCAAACGGCGGAATACTGGCTATTCACGATATTCATTTTGATTTCAAGAAGTCATTGGAAAACGTGAATGAAGAATTTATACGTTCGGCGGGAACCGTTAAATTCGAGATGGACAAAGTGTGGAAACTTTTTAATACAACGCGATATAAACTTGATGTAACAAACGGATATTCCGGACTTGGGATTATACAAAAAATTGGCAAAAAATAACTATGGTTTTTGGACGACTTAAGCATTTATTTTTTAGACCCAGCCACGATGTTTCTTTTGATAATTTTCCTGATATTTCCGCAAAGAGAGCCAAGATAAAACAGATCGTAACAAAGTACAAAACCCCATTATTTTTAATCGACAGAGAGATTGTTTTGAACAGATTTACTACATTATCTCAGTCACTTCAATTCCACTGGGGTGACAACTTCAGGATCGCATATTCGTTTAAAACAAATTATGAACTGGCAAAATCAAAGCTGTTAAAGCGGCAGGGTGTCTGTGCGGAGGTGGTTTCGGGCCATGAATATGCAATGGCAAAAACGTTAGGGTATTCCGGAAGCCAGATAATTTTTAACGGACCCGTAAAACGTGATGAAGACCTGTTGCGGGCGTTTCATGACGGCGCGTTGGTTCATGTTGATAATTTTGAC
The DNA here is from genome assembly GCA_020057765.1 of Candidatus Woesebacteria bacterium. Taxonomy (GTDB): domain Bacteria; phylum Patescibacteriota; class Microgenomatia; order UBA10105; family UBA927; genus JAGVFE01. The sequence goes on from JAGVFE010000006.1 coordinate 1,881, forward strand.
GAATTATTACGAACAATTGATATATCGAAGAAACTACGAAGAATAATTTCTATCGGGATTCGGATTAACACGTCATCAACAGGAATAGAGAGCAGGTTTGGATTTTCATCAGAAAACGGAGAAGTGCGGAGGGTTTTGGATTCCATCAAAGAAAGCAATAGTTTATCGTTAACAAGTCTGCATGTACACCTGGGTTCTGATGTATATAGTGCAGTTATTTATAAAAAAGCAATACGTATTTTAGTACAGATTATAAACAGTATCAAAAATACAAAACCCACCATTAAATATATTGACATTGGCGGAGGATTTCCCGGGCATGGACTAAAACCATATCAATATGAATCCTGGCACCCGTTAAACATAGGGGGCTATATACAGACTATTGCTCATGAATTATTATCTGCGTTTGGTCATAACAAGCATGGGCTTATTATAGAGCCGGGACGATATCTTATTGACGATGCCGGAGTTTTTATTACAAAAGTTTATTCCAGAAAAATTATCAACGGTGTTTTACATATCCTAACAGATGGTGCCATAACAATGGTGCCTCTTGTCTATTATCGGCCTCAAAGAGCGAAAGCATATTCGTCTGAAATCAAAGGGAAAACAGGCCGACCGGTCGATGCGATTGTCTACGGCGGAACATGCAAAGAGGACGATGTGTTATATCGAGGCGGATTGCTTGATTCTATTGGGCCTGGAGATTATATTGTTTACTCTCACGTAGGTGCTTACAATCAAAGCATGGGAAGCGATTTTATTTTTGGGAAGCCTAAATCAATTGTCTACTAGGTAGTTTTCAATTATTTTAATGACTGGTCATATCATCATTCCAAAAATTGCCCAGAATACGTTTATTTTTCGTCTTAAAGGGCGTCCGCTTGAGGATGTTGACGCAATTGGTGTCGTTGAAGCGTATTTATTGAAGAAACGCGGGTATGTATTTACAATGCCCAAGCCCGAAACGCCGGTCATTCTTTTGATTTCCGGCGGCATTGATTCAAGCGTTGCGTGGTATTTGTTGGCTAACGCATATGGCCTGCACGTTTATCCTCTGTTTGTTGCACACAACAGAATATCCATGCAGGGGCGTTCCGTGTCGTGTTTTAGCCATTTATACCAGAAGCTCCTTGGTGATCGCTTTCATGCCCCGCTTGTCATGTATCGCGATTTTTTTCCAAAGGAGTTTGCAGGTATTATGCGCACGCACGAGCTACCCGAGGCAACACTGTTAGACATGTACAATATGGGTATGCACAAGACAGAAATGATGAATTTTGCCGGATTAAACGGCCTGTCTGCTCAGTACGGCGCACTA
>JAGVFE010000014.1 GCA_020057765.1 Candidatus Woesebacteria bacterium
CAGAGGAGAAGTATGCTTCCACCCAATATCGCGGGGAAGACATGCACGATGCGCTTGGCGTGTTTTTGAAAGAAGAAAAAAGCAAAAAGTCCGAAGGACAGGAGTGTCAAAAAGAGAAATTGGTATTTGAGGACGGTCATAACCGCCGCCAGTAAAACCATGGAAGAGAGGAAAGAAATTTTTTTTGATGCGATGAATCGGTGCGCCAGATAGACGTAGCACGTCATGAGGAATTGTGCCGGTACTTCCGTCATCATGGAAGAGGAGTAGATCACGTTGGCAGGGAAAAGGATGAAGAGACAGGCCAGGATCAGCGCCACTGGCTTGTGAACAAACGGAGTTAGGAGTTTATAAAGAAGTGTCGCAGTTCCCGCAAGCATGAGTAGCTGCAGGATATGTAACAGGATGTCCGCCCGTGGGATAAATCCCAGGTACATGAGGAAGATGCCATAAAGCGGCGGGGATATAGTGGTGGGACGAAGGTAGGTAAATGAAGGAAGGAATGGGTAGACGCCGGTTTTGACATACTGGCCGAACGCCCAGTAAAAGTAGCCGTCTATGTTGGTATACATCCAGAGGAAAAGTACATGAAACACGAGAAATGCACCGGTTAATACGAGGATGATATTAGAAAATTTTTTCATAAATATATTCTACCAATATCGTCTGATGCACGGATCCTCGCCTTTCCACCAGGGAGTTTGGCGGGGGGTTTTGGGTAGGCGGTTGTCGAAGATCCAGACGAGCGGCGTGTTGTCAACAGTGATTGCGTGAATTGGTTTGTGTGTCAGGAGATAGTCAAAGACTTTTAAGAACCGGTAAAAAAACGATTGGCGGTTGAGGATGACGGCATAATCGGCAGATTCCAATGGCATTGCATTGAGACGGTTGAGGAGATCCGGACGAAGATACGTTCCTGCCACATTGCCGGCCATTATAATCGTGATTGACGCGTTTTTTTCTGCATGATTATTGAGCCACTCAACTGCCTTTTTCTGTGAGGAGCCCCAATAATCCAGATCGTATTTTCCGAATGCGCCCTTTGCTCCGCCAACCAGCTCATTATAGTAGGCAATTTGGTAGGGATGGTAGAGAACGATATTCCCAAGAAGAATTATAAAAGCTACAGCTAGTATACATGCTGTTAATTTTGTATTTTTTATTTTACGAAGTAGACTCACAGCACCGATGGCGGCGATGGCGGCGAGCGGATAGAGGACTTCTTCAAAATGCCGTACCCCATCTATGACGGCAATTTTAGGAAGGAGATAGCGCGTGAGGGGGAGGAATAGCCAGAGGAGGAGAAGGGGAGGAGATCTCATGAATCCTATGAGGAAGAGAAGCAGAATAGGCAGCGGTGTGGTGATTGCCAAATACCACAATGGGTAGTACCAGGGGACAGAACTGCCGGCGCAAAACCACTGGCCGTTGAGCAATACTTCGATGTTATCTGCGCCCCCGCCGAAGGTTGAGACGGCAAGTTTAAGCTGTCCAATCGGGTCGCTCCAGAAAAACCACCATACCGCGAAAGCGGCAATGGGTGCCAACAGGAAATAGCTCCAAATTCTAAATTCTAAATTCGAAATCCTAAACAAATTCAAATGACCTAAGTTCAAAATTCGAAACGGTTTGAGTTTTTGACTTTTTGGATTTTGAACATTGTTTAGGATTTTGTGCTTAGTATTTAGGATTTGAAGCAATATGAGCCAACAGGCAAATATTACTGGTATAAAAATGCTGTTGATTTTTGTGTTAAACGCCAACGCGAAGGCAATACTTGCAAAGACAAGATCTTTTACCCGCCGGTATTTCACCAACCGCCACAGCATCCACATATTGAGCGCAAATACCGCCGCCATTGGTGCATCTTTCATGTCGTTGTGGATATCGGCAAAGTAGCGCGGAGTTAAAGCGAGAAATAGTGCAGCAATAAGACCAACTTTCCAGTTGATCGCCTCGGCAAGGAAAAAATAGAGGACGCCGATGCCTAAAACGCCGACCATGACGATCGGCAAATTATATGCAACGTCAAACGGGAGCACTTGAAGGTTTTTGTAAAACAGGAGCCAACTGGCAAACGGGACAATTTGGACAAACGGTCCGTACGGCAAGCGCACTGCGTTTCTCGGATCGGGTTCAACATAGGGGAGAGCCCGCGGCTCCACTTCCCCGGGCGTCAGTGCGAAAAAGTGCGCACCGGAAAAAAAGTGAAAATGAAAATCCCAGGTGAGACCGTAATCGCCAAGCGTTGCGATGCCGATGAGCATGAAGAGTGAGGTAAGGATAATGCCGATTTTGATCGTTTTTTTCTCCATACGTTTATTGCTGAACGGTAAAAACAGAGAGTTCATTGTTCGTAAATACCAGGCTTGCAAAAGGAATGTGTTTTTTCGGAGAAATAATCCACCCGATCCGGTGGTTGGCGAGGAACTGTTTTTGTTGATCTATGCTCATGTTCCCGTCAAAAAAGTCACGACGAAGTTTTTCTTTCACCTCGGGGTAGAGCGTATGGACCGGGTGTCCGCTAAACACGGTTTTATCGGCAAACGCAGGGACGAGAAGCTCTATCCGTTTACTGCTATCAACAAGAACGACCGGACGGTTTGGATCAGTCGGTTGACGCCCTAGCCAAGTGAGGGTCGTAACCACAGGCAGCGGCACATGGTTAAATTCTGTGTCCATGAGGACGCCCGGGTTTGTCGAGGGCGTTATACGCGCCGTAAGTTCACGGGTGAATGAAGGAATGGTGAGTAGTGCATAAAGAAGTGAGAGAAGCACTATTATGAGCCGTTTGTTCGTGAATATGCCTTCAACCGCGAGAATCGGCAAAAGAACGTAGCTTGCCGGGTGAAGGTAACGGATAGGAGTGGTTGCCAGGATAGCCGGGACGGGCGAGAAAAAGAGGATGAATGATATCGCCGCATACGAAACAATCATCACGTGGAGCGACCGAAATTTTTTAAGAAACGGCACGATGCCAAACGGGATAAATAAAAGTATCGGGCCAATGCCCGTAAGAACATACGGAAGCGATCGATTTACCCACTGGGAAGCTTCCCATACTTTACCCACGGCAAACACGGGAGAATCGAATTGTTTATTGGTGAGCCACGCGGCTGGGAAAGAAAATAAAAGAAGGACAAGGAGAGGAGTGGCCACGCGAACATCTTTGTGTCTCATAAAAAGTATTCCCGTAGTCAGGCAAGCGGCAAGAACAAAAATAAGCATTTGAATGGGGTTGGCAGAGCTTGCGAGAATCGTGAGGAGAATCAGGAATATGGAATTACGAATTTGAAAAGAAGTCAGACTTTTTGCGAATGTGAGGATAAGGAGCAGAAACAAGATCGTTTGAAACACCTGGTGCGGGACGCCGCCGATCCTGTTAAATGCAAGCGACGGCGAAAACCAGAGTCCGGCGGGATCGCTAAGCGAAAAAAATGGCGACGCAGTCAGGATGAAGAGAAGTGCAATAATGCGCTTTTTTATGTGTGTGGGATAGAGCACGACGAGGAAGTAATAGAAGAGGAGAATACATCCGATGACCAGAAGAAAGAGAGAAATGTCGTAGGTGGCAAACGGGGAGAGGCCCAAAGTGCGGCCGATAAAACCCAGAAGATTATTAAACCAATAAATCCACGTGGGAGGCACGGATTCATTGGTAAATCGATGATAATAAAG
>JAGVFE010000045.1 GCA_020057765.1 Candidatus Woesebacteria bacterium
CCAGCGTTGACGATTGAGAAAAAAGCGCCGTCAAAAAGACTATAAAAAGAAGAAATCGCAATGTTTTACCCAAAAGGAACAATGTCGCTCCGGTTCTCGTAGTCAAACTGGTGTTAAATGAGTTTGTTGTAAGCTTGGCCCACAATCTAATATATTTCATATCAATGATCGTCATTTTCCTACTGCAGTATATACACGAAGACCCCGTTTCCAAGTGGCATGAACCAAATACCAAAAAAACACGACCCAAAATACTGAAACGGAAAACCCGCCAATCATGTCCGACGAAGAAAGTTGTCCGAGATACACTTTAATAGGAAAATAAATAAAATACCCAAAAGGTAAAATCTGTGCGAAGGAAAAAAGTGCCTTTGGAAGTACATCCAGAGGAAACAGGACCCCACCTAAAAATTCCATTAAAACAAACGATATGAAACGCGGTGCCCAGATTTCATTTGTCCAAAATCCCAGAAAGCTTAACAAAAGACTGAATTCAAAAAACATAATAATACTCAAGGATAACGCAATGAGGCTTGCCAGAATGATGAAAACGTTTGATTGAAGATAAAATTCCGGGCGGAATAACGCAAAAAGAAGTAAAAATTCTCCCATAGCACAGAGTGCGTTCAATGTCTTATCTCCAACATCGCGCGAAATGGCAAACCGGAAAAAATTCAGCGGCCGTATAAGGTAATTTGACAATTCACCTGACTGGATCATGACTCCTATGTCCTGTGTCCTGGTTCCGCCGACGATAGTCCGAACCACATTGACAAACAACACATACGTCAACATCATGGACTGGGTGTAGCCGAAAAGCTGCTGCTTATTGGTAAAAATTGCTGACCAGAGAAAATAGGCAACGAGCAGCTGCATCACCATCCGCACCCGCCACAAGACGAAATTGAGGCGGTACTCCATATGCTCGGCCCAGGTACCCTTGATGATCTGAAAGTATTTTTTCATACCACTAGCTACTGGCACTTGTATAAGAGCGAAGGGCAAATTTCCAAAATTTACGGGAGGCAATAACGAAAAAGACAGCTAAAGCGAAAAATGTTCCAAGACTTATGACATCAATTCGTTGAAGCAGTACTTTTGCCGGAGTGGTAATTACTAATGTGAGAGGCAGCAAGAAAACGAATACGTAGATAGAAAACTCCCGGAACATCTCCTGCGGATACCGCGCGCTGCCGGTAATGGTAAAGAGGAGTTCGATAATATTCGATAAACGGGTAAACCATATCAATGTTGTACTCGCGATAAACCATAAAGAGTACAAAATTCCCAAACTAACGATGAGAAGGACGATAAAGCTAGCGACGGATAATGGAGAAACGGCAACACCCAACTGCCCTATCAAATACGACGCGTACAAAAAAGCTATTAGTATGCGCGATGTTGCGGCGAAATTAAACTTCCAAAACGTCAATAAGAACTGCGAGTCAACGGGCTTAAGGAGGTAACTGTCTAATTGTCCAAAATGGATGAGTGCCGAAAATCGTTCAAAATTTCCAGAAAACATGACGTGGTAAAACCCTATGATGACCCCATAGAGAGCATTGAGAAGAAGTAGCTCCTCCCGTTTCCAACCGAAGAGGCTTTGGATTTGCGACGTGAGCAAGACGACGGAATACAACGAAAAAAATCCCCACGATAAGCTGGAAAGAAAATTGTTGACGAAATTCCCCCGGTAGGCCATGAGGGTTGCGAAATTGAGTGAAATAAGCTTGCCGTATAGACGTATGTAACGATTCATACTTATTGTCCCACCCCAGTAAATTCTCGAACACCACGTTTCCAAAGGAAGCGATAAACGAAAAGGAGCCCTATAAGCCAGAAAAACTGGATACTAAGAATTTTTTCAAAAGCCGAAATGTCGAGCAACCCTTGCATAGCTCGCACGGGATAATAAATCATATACGCAAACGGAAGGATTTGTGCGATGTTCCGAAGAAATCCCGGTAGAAACTCAATAGGAATCACAAAACCGGCAAAAATAAAAAGGAGAACCGTCGTCAGCTGATGCAAGCCGGAATAATCCGTAAACCATAGTGTAGAAATGCCGATGATCATCTTGTAGGTAAACGATATCAAATAGGCCAAAAGGAAAGACACTACGGTAAACACAATAAACAACGGTCGCTCTTCAAGCACCACGAGGCTGTCAAAAACCTTTGTGAGAAAAAGAAACGCAACCACTCCAAAGACTCCCTGCACGATTCGCCAGGGAATTTCTTCAATAAACTTGGACCAATAATACGAAAACGGTTTCGTAAGGTATCGAGAGAGGCCTCCTTGCTGGATGTCCCAATAGGCAACATCTTCTTCGATGTGCACGACTAAAAATGCTCCGGCAATAACGAGAAGAAAATAATAGGTGGAAATAGATGATTGTGTTATGGTCGTATTGATAACACTCTGAGCACTAAACGCCCCGTGCCAAAAAATGAAATAAAATAAAGAGTTACAAAGCGCTATAAAAAACCACACCAAAGACCGGCCTCTGTGTTCCAATGCGAGTTCTAAATTGAGAAGAAAAATTCTGACATATCGCATACTCAGCTTTTGCTTTTTGTAAATACATCCCGGATGATGTCTTCGATATCCGGCTCCTCGATATTGAGGTCATCGACCGGAAACTTTTGAAGGAGATCGGCGGCGGCCACATTGCTGGCACTTCGCGGGACACGGATGACTGCTTTGGGAAAGTCGTAGCTAACGAGCTCTCCTACTTCTGATAATTTTTCCGGTGCAACATATTCGTCTAAGACAACCGAAAGGACTTTATGCTTGGCAAATTTTTTAACCAAACTATCGAGCTTGCCGTCATAAATGATCTTCCCGTGATCGATAATGATGACCCGCTTGGCTAACTGCCGGACATCTTCCATATAGTGAGAGGTAAGAAGGATCGTGGATTTGTGCAGCTGATTGTAGCCGGCGATAAAATCCCGCATCTTTTTTTGCATGACAACGTCCAGCCCAATGGTTGGCTCATCCAGAAATAAGACACGCGGAGAATGAATGAGGGCGGCAATAAGCTCCATCTTCATCCGTTCGCCGAGGGAGAGCTTGCGCACCTGGACTTTTAACAACTCCCCAACCTCCAAGAGTTCAACCAATTCATTGAGTGTGGTTTTGTACTGATCCTTGGGAATTTCATAAATTTCTTTGTTGAGAAGAAATGTCTCGACCGCCGGTAAATCCCACCATAATTGATTTTTTTGGCCCATCACAAGGGCAATCTGCTTGAGAAACGGATTCTTTCGCTCAAACGGCGTGTACCCGAGCACCTTTACGTCCCCGCTTGTTGGATAAAGCAAACCGGACAAACATTTGAGCGTCGTCGTCTTTCCCGCTCCATTTGGTCCGATAAAGCCAACGAGTTCGCCTTCGGCGATATCAAACGAAATATCGTCAACTGCCTTGACGGTTTCATATTTCCGCGCTACAAGTGATCGGATCGACCCCAAAAGCCCAGGTTCCTTTTTATGCACCTGATAATATTTCGTCAGACGAGAGACGGAGATAATCACAACAAGGTAAGTATATCAAAAAGAGAGCCCCTCGTATGAGGAGCATCTCTTCGCTTTCAAGTAAGTTAAATAAATTTACCGAACAACTTTCTTGAGCGCTTTTCCGGCGGTAAACCCCGGGGTTTTCCTTGCCGGAATGTTGATGGCTGCGCCCGTTTGCGGGTTTCTACCCGTTCGGGATTTGCGGCTTCGGACCATAAAGGTTCCAAATCCGGTTACAACCACCTTCTCACCTTTCTTGAGTGAGTCGGTGACTGCTCCAAATACTGCAGCGACTGCTTCGCGAGCGGCTTTTGCCGTCAGGCTGGCTTTTTTTGCAACTACTTCAACGAGATCTGATTTTGTCATTTTTCAACTCACCTCCTCTCGGGCAGAGGATACCAACAAGCAGAATTTTTTTGGGGATAGTCAGAACAGTCTTCATGAGGCAATGTAAAGAATTTGGACTGTCCTGTCAATATATCAAATTTACTTGGCTACTTCAGAGGCGCGGAGTTCACGTATGACGGTTACTTTAATTTGTCCGGGGTAGGTCATTTTCTTTTCTATCTCGTTTTTGATGGAAAGTGCCATCATGGTGGCTGTGGCATCATCGACTTTGCCCGGATCAACAATGACCCGTAACTCCCGACCCGCAGAGAACGCATAACACTCTTTGACTCCCTCGTGGACTTTGGCAATGGCTTCAAGATCCTTGAGGCGCTTAAGATACTGCTCTACGTCTTCGTAGCGGGCTCCCGGCCGACTGCCGGAAATAGCATCGGAAACATACACGAGCATCGATTCAATCGACGTAAATGGTGTATCTTCGTGGTGTTGTCCGACACAATCAATGACATTTTGCGGGATACCGTATTTTTTCAGAAGATCCATACCCAATTGAACATGGCTACCCTCTTCATCGGTGACGATTTTGCCAATGTCGTGGAGCAAACAGCCGAGCCGCACTACATTCACATCCGCCCCAACCTCGTGTGCCAGAGCGATACCAATCTTGGTTTCCTCCAGCGTATGGGCAATCATGTTTTGGCCATAAGAAGAACGGTATTTAAATCGACCAAGAAGGGCGATAAGTGGAGCCGGCAAATTATATACACCCACCGCGTGTGCCAATTTTTGTCCTTCCTCAAACATAATGCGCTCGATTTCTTTTTTGACTTGTTCCACAAGTTCTTCGATCCGACCCGGCTGAACCCGACCATCGCGCAGAAGCCGCTCAAGAGCAACACGAGCAATTTCCCGCCTGACCGGATCAAACGACGAAAGTCGGATGACGCCTGTTTCATCTAAATCAACGTCGACGCCGGTTGCGGTTTCAAAAGCACGAATATTCCGGCCACCCTGACCGATGATTCTGCCTTTGACATCCTCATCCGTTACTTTAATAACCGACACGGTATACTCCGGCACGTAATTGGTGGCCCCGTGGCGCATGGCATCAACGAGAATTTGTTTTGCTTTTCCATCGGCTTCCTCATGAGCCGCCGCCGTGGCACTACGAATCTCTTTGGCTATTTCTTCTTTGAGGCTTTCGGCGACGTCAGAAAGTATCCGCGCCTGGGCTTCGTCTTTGGTCAAATGCGATGCTTTTTCAAGTCTGGAGAGGGCTTCTTCTCGAGCTTTTTCTGCCTCCAAAAGTTTCTGTGCAAGTTCTGATTCAATATCACGGAGTCGCTTTTCGCGCTCCTCAACATCACGGCGGATGCGGAGTGCTTCATCTCTTGCCTCAAAGATAATTTCCCGCGCTTGGTCCTGTGCTGCCCTCACTTGTTCAGCAACATTGCCGTCAATTTTTGGCTGTAATTGTTTGGGCTGGGGCGTAGCTTTGACCGGTACGTCCGTAGCCCCTTTTGCCGGTGATTTTTTTGGTTTGGTTAACGAAGAAAGCGTTTTTAATACATCAAACATAATACGAAGAAGCCAATGAGGAGAATAGCAAAACGCCGCAATTAAGCGGTGGGGTCAATGGAGCCAGTTTGCAAATTTTGCATATTCGTTATCATTCAGCTTCAAATGTATTGTACCCGATCCCTACGGCTGAGTCAATGACGCGACGAATCGTATCAAATGAAAATCCCCGCATCCCCAAAAAGTCATATATTTTTTTCTTCTGCTCAAGTTTGGGTAATCTTTTCCAGATTTCTATCTTTTTTTGTATGGCACGACGAGCAAAATCATCTTCGGGCATCTCTTCAATTGCCTCTGTTTCTATTCCCTTTTTTTTGAGCTCTCGTTTTATCAACCGCATTCCTTTGGGTTTTGTCTTTTGCCGGGACTCTATCCACCATGCTGTAAATTTAGCATCGTCTATATACCCTAACTCGGTAAGCCGATCCGTAATCCGCTTGAAAACTTCCGGTGCAACGTACGCTTTACGCGTCTTTTTGTGCAAAAAATCACCAATTTCTTTAAAACTTCTGGGGCGAAACGAAAGAAAGCGAAACGAAGCATTCAGAAGTGTCTGGTAGGTGTCCATTACTCGACTTCGCTTTCTGTCACGGCAATTTTGGGCTGGGCTTGGCCGGATTTGACTACTTTCCACACCGCGTCAGTAATTTCCTTTACCAATTTTGCATTTTCCTTAAGGAATATCTTTGCTGCCTCCCTCCCTTGCCCGAGCATCTGGCTGCCGTATTTGAGAAACGCTCCGGATTTGGCTATGATGCCATACTCAATGCCGACGTCCAAAATCCCGCCCTGCCGTGAGACTCCGTCATGCATAACATCATACTCTGCCACACGAAACGGCGGGGCGACTTTGTTTTTCACCACACGGATCCGGTGCTTGCTCCCGATGACCTTGTCCCCGTCTTTGATGGTTTCGATTTTCCGGCAATCCAGCCGGATACTGGCATAAAACTTCATAGCCAACCCGCCCGGAGTCGTCTCAGGATTGCCAAACATCACGCCGATTTTTTGGCGCAGTTGGTTGGTAAAAATCATGACGGTTTTGGACTTTGAGATAACTGCAGTGAGTTTCCGCAATGCCTGGGACATAAGCCTGGCCTGAAGCCCCATGACAGAATCTCCCATTTCTCCCTCAATCTCGGCGCGCGGCACCAGTGCCGCCACCGAGTCAATAACAATGACGTCAATTCCCCCGCTTCTGATGAGCGTTTCAGCTATCTCTAACGCCTGCTCTCCGGTATCTGGTTGGGAAATAAGAAGGTCATCGAGATTGACTCCAAGAATTTGTGCCCATGCAGGATCTAAGGCGTGCTCGGCATCAATAAAAGCTGCCACTCCTCCGAGTTTTTGCGCTTCGGCAATAACCGACAGACACACGGTGGTTTTTCCCGAGGCTTCGGGTCCAAACACTTCAATAATGCGCCCGCGCGGAAAACCGCCGATCCCTAAGGCAAGATCAACGGGTAAAATACCCGTGGGAATGACATCATACCCCTCCCGGCCTGCAGTTTTTTCACCAAGCTTCATGATGGCGCCTTTGCCATACTGCTTTTCTATCTGTTCCATGGCAAGCTTAATCGCTTGCAGTTTTCCATCAACTGGCATAGTTTTTTTTCCGTGGGGCAGCGCGTGAAGTTTCTGCCATTCTTACATAAAAAATGATAGAATACAAGCATCAATAACGGGGCGTAGCTCAGTTGGTAGAGCACACGGCTGGGGGTCGTGTGGTCGCACGTTCGAATCGTGTCTCCCCGACTGAAAAATAAATAATTGTAAATAGCCTATCATAATAATAAAATCAAGGTTCAACCTTGAATTACCTTATGGGAACTAAAGCGTCAATCTCACCTCGGCTTACGGCAATATTGGCTCTCCTTTTTATCCCCTCCATCATCCTCAATGCAATCCTTCTTTTTCGTGAACAAAAAGTAAAACAAGACCAGGGAGTTGGGGTCATTGCTGTCTATGACGGGGATACGCTCATCCTCGACAATAAAGAACGGTTGAGACTTCGGCAGCTTGATGCGCCGGAACTGACGTATTGCGGCGGGGCGGAGGCGAAGGCGGCATTAGAAAAACTCGTTTCCGGCAAGCGGGTGCGCATCACCGAACAGATCCCAGATCAACAAGGCCGCGGCATGGCGCTTGTCTATGTGGGCGATACCCTCGTCAACAAAAAATTACTTGCGGGTGGATACGTTCGCTATCACCATGACACAACGTCTCAGGCTCAAAAATTAAAAGCGGCAGCCGATGAAGCAAAAGGGAATAATCTGGGTATTTTTGGCGCGTGCATGTCGATGACCAATACCAAAAACCCGCGCTGTGTCATAAAGGGAAACATTGATAGACAGAAAAAAATATATCATATGCCCGGATGCACCCAGTACCCATTTGCCGTGGTTGAGGAAGACATCGGCGAAGCTTGGTTTTGCACGGAAAAAGACGCGCAAGCGGCAGGATACGTAAAATCTGAGAGATGCCCCTGACAATTAAATCCTGGATAGAACAAATTCTTTAACTTTTTGTGCAGATGCGAGAGCTTCTTCTGCGTCTGACCATATAAACTCTGGATAATCTCCTGGGTAGCGAGTTTCGATGTAATAACGGTTCAAAATAACGAGATCCTCGTGGATCTTTGCTACTTCCGTCTCTAAGTCAAGAAGACGTGTTGAAAGATCAAGGAGATCGTGAACTTTGGGAAATGTGCGCTCATGAAAAACAAGAAGCGC
>JAGVFE010000087.1 GCA_020057765.1 Candidatus Woesebacteria bacterium
AAAACTGTAAAGGCTACGGCAAAAGCCACGCCAGCAACGGTGGTTCCGGAGCCCAGTGAAGAAAAAAAACAGATAATCGAGCAGTTTGCCGTAAAGCAGGGGGATACGGGAAGTCCTGAAGTACAAATCGCCCTTCTGTCCAGCCGGATTGGCAAACTCACTGGCCACCTGAAAGCCAATCCGTCGGATAATCATTCCCGGCGGGGACTGTTGGGAATAGTGAGCAAACGAAGACGATTGCTGAATTATTTGGAAAAGAAAGATAATGCGCGATATAAAGAAGTCGCCAAAAAATTGGGGTTAGGCAAGCAGCAATGAAGATCATCACAAAATCCATAAAAATAGGCGGGAGAATACTCTCTTTAGAGGTTGGCCGATTTGCCCAGCAAGCGACAGCAGCAGTCCTGGTTCGCTATGGGGATACGATGGTGTTGGCAACTGTGACTGCTTCTTCCAAAGAGACAATGTTGGATTACTTTCCTCTTTCTGTGGAATATGTGGAACGGCTGTATGCCGGAGGACGGATTAAAGGGAGCCGATGGGTCAAACGCGAGGGTAGGCCTTCTGATGATGCAGTGTTGGCCGGCCGGGTCATAGACCGGAGCATCCGGCCGCTTTTCCCCAAAACCTACAAACATGATGTCCAGGTGGTCATCACCACTCTTTCCATGGACGGAGAAAATGATCCTGATGTGTTGGGTCTGATTGGCGCTTCAGCAGCTATTGCAATATCGCCGATTCCTTGGAATGGTCCGGTATCCATGGTGCGCATGGGGTATGTCAAAGAAGAGGGGAAAGAAGGCTTGTTTGTCGTAAACCCTACGCATACTCAACAAGAACTGTCTGATTTTGATTTTCTCGTAGCTTCCCGTCAAGACGAAGTCATGATGCTAGAGGGCGGATTTTGCGAGACACCGGAGGACATCGTCTATGAAGCGGTCCGGGTTGCAAAAAAAGAGAACGCCAAAATTCTTGGAGCCATAGGTGAATTAGTTAAAGAAGTTGGCAAGAAAAAAACAGAAGTTGTCGAAAATGTTGCGCTTGATGAATTAAAAGAGACGATACTGAAAAAATATAAAAAAGAAATGGAAGACGTGTTTATCGCCCATGCGGCAAAAGAAACTGGGAGCGAAGAAGTGGTTGCATTGGCCAATCAAATCGTAAAAGATTCCGAAGAAAAGGAAAAGTGGAATAGTAAACAAGTGATGGACATGCTCGATAAATTGTTTAAGAAAAAAGTACGTGAGGATGTGCTTACCAATGAGAAGCGCGTTGATGGACGGAAGATTGATGAGATCAGGCCAATAGAAATTGAGCTTGGAATATTGCCGCGGACGCACGGGAGTGCGATGTTTACTCGTGGACAAACACAAGCGTTAACCATAGCAACTCTGGGTACCCCGAGTCTGGAGCAGTTGATCGAAAGTCCTACGGGTGAGGAGTCCAAGCGCTATATTCATCACTACAGCATGCCGCCGTACTCTGTGGGCGAAACCGGCAGGATGGGTGTCCCGTCTCGGCGCGAAATCGGCCACGGAGCTTTAGCTGAACGGGCGCTCCTTTCCGTAATTCCCTCAGAAGAAGAATTTCCGTACACCATCCGGTTGGTTTCTGAAATTATGTCCAGCAACGGATCCACCTCTATGGCCTCTGCCTGCGGATCCACGCTGGCCCTTATGGATGCCGGTGTTCCTATAAAAGAACCGGTGGCAGGAATTTCAATTGGTCTCATGACTGAAGAGAAAAAAAGTACGTACGTATTGCTCACTGACATCATGGGGATAGAAGATTTTGCCGGAGACATGGACTTTAAAGTAGCCGGTACCAAAAATGGCATCACGGCAATTCAACTTGACATGAAAATAACCGGTATTACGGACGCAATTATTAAAGATACGTTGTCTTTGGCCAAAAATGCGCGGATAATCATTTTAAAAAAGATCCTTGCAGCAATCCCAGCTCCACGGGCAAAGTTATCCCAGTATGCACCCAAAGTGAAGATTGTTAAAATTCCTGTTGAGCGAATCGGCGAGGTCATCGGGCCAGGAGGCAAGATTATCCGCAATATCATCGCAACCACAGGAGCCACAGTCGATGTCAACGACGATGGATCCGTCTTTATCTCCGCACCCGACGAGGCTGCTGTGGAAAAGGCAGTCACGTGGGTGGAGGGTTTGACTCATGAGGTGAAAATTGGAGAAGAATTTGAAGGTGAGGTTAAGCGCATTCTTCCCTTCGGTGCATTTGTGGAAATTCTCCCAGGAAAAGAAGGAATGGTCCACGTGTCTCAAATGTCCACAGGATTTGTCAGCAGACCAGAGGATGTGGTTGCCATTGGTCAAAAGGTAAAAGTGCGGGTTTTGGAAATAGATGACATGCGACGAGTCAATCTTTCTATGTTATTCGGCGATGATGCCAAAAACTCCCCGTCGCGGCAACGCCGGGAAAACGATGATCGAGGAGATCGCGGCCCGCGACGATTTGGACGAAGTCGAAGGTTTTAAAACCCCTGTTTTTCTCATCCCGGTCGGTGGTATGATGGAACTATGTCTATTTTAACTGATGAAATTGCGCGGTTGACCAAACAGGTTGACGATGCGAAGTTACCACCGGATCTAGAAAAGCGGGTCATGGGGAACTTGACGGAGTCTGGCCGACTAGAAGGAGATATCAGCGCCCGCGTGCACATCGAACAATTGCTTCGCTATATCGAGTGGGCGGTCAGTTTGCCGTGGAATCATGAGACGGAGGATATTTTGGACGTATCCAAAGCTCAAGCGATTTTGGACAAACATCATTATGGATTGCAATCGGTTAAAGACCGAATCCTCGAATACTTGGCGGTATTTACGCTCAATCAGAAACGCTGGAAAGAAGAGGCAGCAACCGGGGAAAATAAGGAATGGAAACTGTCTCACGCCATTTTGGCAAAAAGGGCACCGATATTATGTTTGGTTGGTTTGGTCGGAACCGGAAAAACGACCATAGCCAAATCGATTGCTGAAGCGCTCGGCCGCCGCTTTGTGCGTATTGCATTCGGTGGCATCTCAAGCGCCTTGGATTTGCGCGGGCAATCGCGCGTGCGGCCGGATGCAGAAATTGGTTTGGTTTTGAAGGGTATGCGGTTTGCAGGCACCAAAAATCCCGTGATGCTATTGGATGAGCTTGACCGTGTGGCGGAGGGGACGCGCGGCGATATCATGGGAGTACTCGTTGAGCTTCTGGATCCGGAACAAAATGTGGCTTTCACCGACCACTATTTGGATTACCCCTTTGATTTATCCAACGTCATGTTTATAACCACGGCCAACAACACGACCAATATTTCAACGGCCGTTTTGGATCGGATGGAGATCATCCAGATGCCTTCGTACAGCGATGAGGAAAAAACCAAAATTGCCAAAGATTATGTGTTGCCACAGCTTATGCGCGAGTCTGGCTTGACTGTGGAAAATTTATCCGTTGATGATGCCATATGGCCCAAGCTCGTCCGGCCGCTGGGCTATGACTCCGGTATTCGTAGCCTCGAGCGAACAATGAATGCCCTGTGCCGCAAAGTGGCGCGCATGATTGTGGAAAAGAAAGGCAGTAGTTTCCGAGTGACAGAGCAAAATATTAAAGAGTTTATCGAAGCCTACTGACATGAGATTTTTTCAAAGACGCAAACAGCCCGTATATCATGGAACTTCGACGAGCGGCAAAGATTCTGTCCGTATTATTTCTTTGGGTGGTGCGGCAAACGTGACGAAGAACATGTTTGTGTATGAGTATTGCTATGAAGGCAAAATCCGCGATATCCTCATCGTCGACTGCGGCATCGGATTTCCGGATCCTGACATGTATGGGGTGGACTTGGTCATTCCGGATGTACGATATTTGGAAAATAAAAAAGATAAAATCCGCGGCCTTGTTTTTACTCACGGTCACGAGGATCATATCGGCGGCATCCCGTACGTCTACCACAAACTTGGCAACATTCCCATGTGGGGGACGACCTTGACGGCAGCATTTACCAACTTGCGCCTGCGGGAGGTACATGCCAAAACCAAAGTTCAAGCAGTCGATTTTGACAAAGTTTTGCGGCTCGGTCCGTTTACCATCTCTTTTATCCGCATGACGCACTCGGTGCCGGATACATCAAACCTCATCATCGGCACGCCCATCGGCATCTTTTATCACGGCAGCGACTACAAATTTGATTTTGATCCATTAGACGGGAAAGTGTCAGATCTGTCCAAAATCAACGACGCAGGGAAACGCGGAGTTTTGTGTCTTTTGACTGACTCACTGGGTAGTGAGCGTCCGGGATTTACGCCGTCGGAGCAAATTGTAGGAGTAACAGTAGAAAAAGAGCTTTCGTTTTCACAGGGTAAAGTTTTATTCACCACTCAGTCCAGCAATATTTCCCGCATTCAACGGGCCTGCGAATTGGCCGTGCGAAACGGCAGAAGCATCGCATTTTTCGGTAGAAGTATTGATAAAAATGTTGAAGAATCAATCCGGTTGGGATATATGCGTCTACCCAGGGAAGCGATAGTGCGCGATCGTGACCTAAAGCGGGTTCCGCCGCAAAAACAATTTCTCGTGGTTGCCGGCAGTCAGGGACAAGTAGGCTCCGCGCTTTCCAAAATCGCCAACGGGGTGAATAAATTTGTCAATCTCGAGGAAAACGATACGGTGATTTTTTCTGCCGATCCTATTCCCGGGCATGAAAACGACGTCAATACGCTTATTGATGCCATAT
>JAGVFE010000058.1 GCA_020057765.1 Candidatus Woesebacteria bacterium
TTACTCATTTTATATCGCAAAGAAGTATTCCGGATACCACGATGGTTTATCGCAGCCGGAGTCTCGTTTTTTTTCGTTGCGCTTATTTTGGTGTTCACGTTGTTGAGCGCAAATAAAACAAAAATCTCCGGAATCGGCATATTCGGTAACCCGACCGTTGTTCATGAACGAATTGAACTCCCCCGTCTCGTTCATACGGATCCGTCATCACTGCTTTCGAGAATCATCCACAATAAACCAATATTCGCACTCATTACCATCGGTCAAAACTACCTCAAATCATACTCTCCGGAATTTCTTTTCATCAAAGGCGGCAGCAATCACGCGCACAACACAGAAGGATACGCCAACATGCACCTTTTTGAAAGTATATTCCTGCTCGTTGGCATTGCATACGCACTAATGGCCATCAAAAAACGTCAATACGCGCTTGTCATCGTGTGGCTGCTTGCCGCCGGCTTGGCGCCTGCAATCACCAAAGACGCGCCTCACAGCAACCGTATGTTTATAGTAACTCCAGCTCTTGCCATAACGGTCGCGTTGGGCATGCAATACGCGTCATCGCTTATCCGCACAAAATGGAAAAAATTCCTTCCGATTATCATCACCGTGTTGTACATAGGCTCACTCGTACTCTATGCAGATGCCTACTTTATTCACTTTCCAAAAAAAGAAGCGAAGTATTGGGGATACGGATATAAAAAGCTTGCTTCGTTTCTCGCACAACCAGACCACAAAAACAGGAAAGTGATTATCACCTCGCCCGAAGAATCACCATACATTTACCTTTTGTTTTATGGCAGCTACAATCCGGCAGCCTACCAACAGGAAGCAACACGGTATCCTCTGTCGCGGGACGGATTTACTGATGTGTCCGAATTCGGAAGATTCTCATTTCGCCCGATTGACTGGGGGCGTGATATTGGACTTCCAAATACGCTACTTATAACAACGCCTGATGAAATTCCTCAAAGCATAAAAAGTAGCGGATATTTAAAAACCGACATAACACTTCCTGATGACAAGATACAATTTACGGTCATTCAAACTCCGTAGTCGCTATGGCACGAGTCCGTTACTTCCCGATCATACTTCTCTTGGCAATACACACCGTTTTTTTATTTCCTCTTTTTCAACCCGGATTGTACCAAAGTCATGATGGCGAAGCGCAAGTTGCCCGTTTTGCGGCATATTATAAAGCTTTCGCCGATAAAGAGTTCCCGCCGCGTTGGGCAGGTGATCTCAATTTTGGTTACGGATCCCCGGTATTTAACTTTTACTATCCGCTCCCCGGATACGTGGCGTCATTTCTTCACATATTTAACATATCATTTCAGGATACATATAAAATCCTTATAGGATTAGCGTTTATTGCTGCTCCGATCGGAAGCTATCTTTGGTTGCAACACAGGGTAAACAAAGAATCGGCGTTCATCGGAGCACTTCTTTATGGATTAGCTCCGTACCATTTCTTGGATCTCTATGTCCGGGGAGATATAGGAGAATCGGTCGCGCTCGTTTTTCTTCCTCTGGTACTTCTTGCCATAGACAAGCGGCACATCGTTGCCGGAGGGATAGCATATGGATTACTTATACTTTCACATAACGGCATAAGCCTTATGTTTACACCGGTATTTCTTGGATATGCTCTTGTTTTTGCCAAAAATAATATTCAGCAATTAAAAAACCTCACCTTGCTCGCAATAGGACTAAGTCTTTCCGCATTTTTTTGGATACCGGCACTTGTTGAACTTCGTTATACGCTCGGAGATGTGTTTATCGGCCAAATGTATAAAAATCACTTTCCGACGCTTCTGCAACTCATATATTCACCATGGGGATTGGGTCCGGACGTAGGAAAAGCCGGCGGATTATCCCCGCAAATCGGACCACTACTCATAAGCTTAACTCTTGGAGGCCTCACTGTCTTTCTGCTTCATAAAAAGAAAAATCATCATATGTTATTTTGGCTATCCGTATTTGCAGTAGGCGTATTTCTCAGTCTGCCAGTCTCGACACTGTTCTGGTCTCACGTTCCGCTCCTTCCCAAATTCCAATTTCCCTGGCGCTTCAGCGCGCTCACAACATTTGCAGCAACCGTAATAGCATCACAAGGGCTCGCAATGATTAAAAACCGAATGGCTTTTATAGTAATCGCTATTATCGCGATAGGCTTAGCTACACAAATGGCAAAGGTTTCCTCTTATGTAAATCATCCCGATGCCTATTACCTCAATTATCCCGGCACCACGAACTATCATTCCGAAACAACGACAGTGTGGAGTGCCGGAGACCCCGGTACGTACCCCAAGCATCCGGTGGAGATTATTTCCGGCCAAGGGACAGTCGAAGACTACACGCGTTCGACCATGCGTCATACGTTCACCACAAAAGCTCTTTCTCCTATCAGAATTCTTGACAATACGTTTTATTATCCTGGTTGGCGCGTCCAAATCGACGGTAATACTGCCCCCATCCAATTCCAGGATCCGAATCACCGCGGCCTGATAACATTCACTGTGCCCGAAGGCAATCATGCAGTGAGTGTTCGGTTTGGTGAAACGCCACTTCGAAAAGTTGCGGATGCGATGTCGATCCTTACTATGGTCCTGTTGGGATTCTTCTGGTTTTTCAGAAATAAACTAGGTAAACTTAGGCTGAATGTATGAAAAAATCTCTTATCGTTCTTACCGTTATTACCCTGCTGGGAGCTTTGCTTCGTTTTTACAAACTTGGGGACATACCGGTAGGATTCCATCGGGATGAAGCGATTTTGGGATACACTGCCTACTCAATTCTAAAAACCGGCCGCGATATGAGCGGCACAATTTTCCCTTTGCATCTGGCATCTTTTATCTATAGCCCGGCGGGCTACTCATATGCGTCTGTCCCGTTTATATATATATTCGGACTCACGCCATTTTCTGTTCGTTTCGCTTCGGCGTTTTTTGGCACACTTACCATTATCCTGACATTTCTTTTCGTCCGCGAACTCTTGTCACGAAATAAATCCGCAATGAGCGTTGCATTACTGGCAAGTATGGTGCTTAGTATTTCTCCGTGGCATATAAACCTATCCCGTACCGCAACGGAAAATACAATCGTCGTTTTTTTTCTAACACTCGGTGTATTATTATATCTTCTGTGGATAAAAAACAACCGGTGGATATACTTGGTACTATCCTATATTTCCTTTGGCCTTACCTTAACTTTATACCAAGCTCCCAGAGCTTTTCTCCCGCTATTTGTGCCACTCCTCTATATACTGTACCAGAAAAAATGGAAAGGATTACTACGAAATACCGCGTTGTATATTTGTATTGTCATTATCCCGATCATCCTAATCCTTTCATCTCCGGATCTGACGCTACGACTCCGGACAGTAAGCATTTTCGGTACCGACCAGACAAAACTAATCACTGACGAACAAATTCGTGAAGACGGCGTTTCGCGTACTCCACTCATACTTACCCGAATATTCCATAATAAATTTACTGGCTATTCCCACCAATTTGTCACAAATTATTTCGCTCACTTTTCGTACCCGTTTCTTTTTGCCGACAACGTCTTGCCTCAGCGTTACAAAGTACCCGGAGCAAGCCTACTCTATCTTGTTGAGCTTACTCTTCTTCTTGTAGGCATTTGGTTTCTCGGAAAAAATAATCGGAGAACCGCACAATTTATCGCCGGTTGGATTCTTCTGGCCCCGATCGGAAGCGCCTTAACATTTGATGATGTCCCCAATCTTCAACGCACTCTTATCATGCAACCCGCTCTCGCATTTCTTGTTGCCTATGGAATCTACAGTTTGACGACATTGAGGAGATTCATGCTCCCCATAATTGTCGCGCTTGCCGCAATCTATTCTATTCAATTTGCGTCCTATCTACACGCCTACTATATCCATCAAATCATCCATCAGCCCTATTACCGCCAGGAAGGCTATAAAGAACTTGTAGGAAAAGTAAACGCTTTTCTTCCTTCTTATACCAAGGCAGTAATAACCAACCGGGAAACAGCGCCGACCCTGTTTTTTCTTTTCTTCGGAAACTATGATCCGAAACAGTTTCAGGACGATACCAGAGGAACAACCATGAAAGACTTTGACAGAATAAGTTTTGGTCCCTATGAATTTACTACCGAGGAGTGTCCTGTTCGTTTAGACCAAAACCAAGAAACTCTGGGAAATCACCTCGTTGGAAAGAAGGGTGCGCTGTATGTCAACTATGCCACCTGTAAAACTCCCCCCGGTATCGTAGAACTTGCAACTGTTCTTCGAAGTGACAACACGGCAGTGTTTAAAATTGTTACGCTTCGATAAAGCGCCGACTAACCAATGCCATGCCCAGGAGCAATGCTACACCAATAACGCTTCCCGCAACGCCTATTTTAAACGACAGAGGATCGTAGGTAAATATTACCGTGTGGTTCCCCACTCCAACCGGTACTGCGCGAAATGCATAATCCGCCCGGTATATTTTTGTCTGCACGCCGTCAACATACGCCTCCCATCCGGGAAAATACGTATCAGATAAAAAAAGAACACCAGGAGATTTCGCGTACACCGTTATGGTCACTCTATTTGCTTCGTAGGCGGAAATGCTCGCGCTCTCTTCTCTCTGTGCGCCCAAACCCGCTGTCGGAAGCGATAGAGGATCCTCGAGAATAACCGTGTTAAGAAGGTTAACATTAGAATTATAAAGCTGGTCCACAATTTTTTGCGGATCGTTTTGGATGATTACGTCATGGGCAATAGACGTCCTTGGCAATGCATCTTTATATTGCCATATGCGCCAGGCGTCATTCTGCCACGTGAGGACAAATAGATTTGGTGGAAAACGTTTTTCCGGAAGAATCGTATCCTTCCCGCTATCCTCTTTATGCTCAATAACGTATTTCACGCCAAGAAGGAACATGAGGCGCAGCCGCTCGGAACTTGACGTCATCAATTCATTTTGGCTGGTTTCGCCGAGCGTCACGTCTGTACGATTTATTTGATCGGTAACAACACCCTTTGTCCCAATGGTGTAAAGAAGCTCGCCGTAACGCTGTGGGTACAGCGCATCGTATCCTTCTGGCGAAAAAATTCGATAATAGGAAAGCATATTACGGATGATGTATCCATTGCCATAGCTCCAAACGCGATCGTCACCGGCAAGATTCCTGAGAGTAATAATTGGCTCGAGTGGTGGATATTCAAATTTCCGGTCGGAAAAATAGAGCATTTTGTTTGCGAAATAAATACTTCCCATGATCGTCGCGATGAATATCGTTATGATAAACGCTGTTCGATTCTTTTTTAAAAAACGAAAACTTCCCCATGCGACAATGAGAAATATCGTAGGCAATAGAAGATTACGTAACGAAACTGTTGCCACTAAATATGGCCACTTAGAAAGGAAGCTTTTGTTCTGTACCATTAGCCAAATACCTATCACATATACCCAAAGAAGTCCGATAACAGCCCCAATACAGAAGATTATCCGCAAAAAAATTCTGCGCGATCCCTCCCGGTTCATCCCGTCTATTCCATATCCGGCAAGAATACACAAACCGAATGTAGACAGTACAAAAATCCGTGCCGGTTGTGCTACTGACAATATCGGTACATGAAACGTGTACCAAATCCAGCTTGTAGGTAATACAAATCCTAAAGACAATGTCACAGCGGTAAATATTTTCCAGAAATTGATATCCCGTGATGTTCTTATGCAATACATAAATATCGCAAAGATAAAAACAAAGATGCCAATATAAATGACTCGCTCCTGTATATATACAAGCGATGAAAAATAATTGTACGACCCGGGATTTCCCCAAAAATCAGGCACAATAAACGTAATAAGGTGCGTGACAGGCGACAAAAATTGATCAAACAAAAATTTTGCGTTAACGACACCACGCGAAGACAAAAGGTACGCTTCAAGCGCCGGAACCCATTGGACTCCGCTCATTAAAATTCCGGCGACAAAACTCATCGCTACCACACCGGTGCCGCGCGAACGATTCTGTGTGTTTGCCGCCCTATAGCGATAGATGTTCCACAAAAAAACAGTCGCAAACACATATATACTCATCTGAAGAAATCCTGCAAGGATAGAGAAACTTAATGCAATGGCTAACAATAGAAACCCTTGTTTTTGATGTTTTCCCTCCCAAATCAGATTTGAAGCAAACAGAGCCAACGGAAGCCACAGTACGCTATGAACAAGAACGAGGGCTTCCTCCCACATTGCAATCATCCAGCCGGAAAAAGCAAAACCAACTGCTCCAAGCAAACTTGCTGCTTTTGACTGCCCGAGAGACCGCAAAAAAAGATACGTAAACCAACCCACGAGGATTGGCTGAAGAAGAATCAAGATACTCCAGGCATCTGCTTGTGGCAGAATAAAATAGAGGATATTCAACGGATACCAGACAGCACTCTGATAGGTAGCAGCGTGAATATTCCCAGAAAATACATACGGGTTCCAGAGGGGTATTCGCCCCTGCTTGAACTCTTCCGTCGTGAACGTACGGTACGGATAAAATAATTTTAAATTATCAAATCCGAGAGGCTTATTCTGCACCCCAAGCGGATAATCCGGCCACGTTTGATATTTCCAGGGTGAATACAAAAATGCAAGGAGGTTAAACGGGAGTGGTACCTGGTGTTTCCATACATAGGCCCTGAACGTAAAAAGCGTGAGAAAAACAAAAAAAATCACCACAAACACTTGACCTTTTTTTATTCGTTTCATGCACCTTAACTGTTGCAAAATAACCACCGAACAATTGCCTTGCCAAATCCAACCAGCATCGGGACATCACCACGAGATGTAGCCTGAATAAGGCGAACTGGTGTCCAAACGATATGTTCAATCCAAATTCTCGGATCAGATAAATTGTTCCAGATAAAAAGAAATTGGTTGCGATAAGCAATGGTTTTTATCTGAAACGGTGTGTATTCATGTTTAATAATTCCCTTCTCGTGTTCATGAACGACGGTTGATCTTGGTTCAAAAAGAATTTTGTATCCCGCCTTCACTGCCCGATAAGAAAGGTCGATATCCTCCCAATAAAACGGATTAAACATCGGGTCCATGCCGCCGAGAGTATTCCATATTGATTTTCGAAACGCCCCGCTGCCTCCGGTAACCCAAGCGGTATCGGTCCGGTCCACTTCACCCCGCCGATGGATAAAAAACCCCCTCTCCCAGTGCGCTTCTCCCCTCCCGCGGAGAACTACTTTCCCACTCTCGTAACTTCTTTCTAAACATCCCACACCAAACACCGCTGAATCATCGAAGTGTCTTATGAGGGGAGCAAGAAAGTTCTGTTCCGGTCTAACGTCGGTATTAAGAAGCACGATGATCTCACCCTTAGCCTCCTTGACTCCAACATTCACGGTGCTAGCAAATCCGTCATGACGAGTTTTGGGCAGAACTCTTACTGACGGAAACTCTTTTTTAAGTATTACCAGCGAATTATCCCCGGATGCGTCATCTACAACAATTACTTCTGCGCCTTTAGCTGCTGCCAGCACGTATGGCAAGTTTTTTTGAAGCAGCCTTGCTCCGTTTCTGTTGGGAATGATGATACTTATCTTCATCATAACGTAAACGAAAATACTACCTTGTGTGTGCCTTCCGGCACTACCACCCCCTGAAACGCATAGTTTGTTCGGTAAATAGACGTCTCTTTATCGTCAACCCGCGCCCGCCATCCCCGATCATACGTGTTGGAAATAACCAGGAACCTCGGTACGGCAACACGCACATCTATCTCTATGACATTGGATTCATATCGCGTCATCACGGAAGACTCGTTAGATTGAAGCGGGACGTTGATCACTTCGGGTTTCCCCTCAACCACAGCCTCCAGACGAAGATTAGACAACCCGTACAACCGCTGCAAAGCCTTTGCTTTCCCTATCACTGATATCAACCGCTCCACGAGATATACCCGCGGTAAAACTCTCGTGTCCTCATAGACTTTCGTTTCTCCCTCGTCAAACACAGGCAGAAGATATGGCTCCGATAACGCTGATAACGACAGGATATATCGAACGCCCAGGAGTGGCACGAGCTTAGCGCCGGCATCCTCAAGGGAGACGATCCGATTAAATCCGAACGGAGGGGAAATATCCGACTTTCCCCGGGCTATAGCCGCCATGAGCTCCTCATATCGAGAAGAGATTATGGGATCATATCCCTCAATAGATTCTATACCGAAATAACTCGCTGTATTGGGAGGTAGAATCCGCTTATCAACGCTCATCACCCGGAACGGCTTCTCTTGTTCTTTGAGAAACGCAGTGATCTTTGTCTCGGGAAAAAAATACTCTCTTGGTGTAAACGGTGTAAATTTCCATCCGAATCGCAAAAGATCAACCGTGGTCAAACCAATAAGGAA
>JAGVFE010000129.1 GCA_020057765.1 Candidatus Woesebacteria bacterium
CCAAAAATACCACAGAAAATGAACATTGCCATTGTGTATTCATTGCCGACCCGTCGGGCACATGAGAGTCCGTTTGCGGTAACGGACGAGGATACAAAAGCTTCAGCGGTTGCGGTAGAAAAAGAACTGATCAGCAAAGGCGCCAATGTAACGCTGATACCGGTTTCAGAAGATACCATGAGAGACGTTTTAAACATTAAGGCAGACTGTATTTTTAATCTCATCGAGTGGTCGGGCCTTGATACACCGTTGGCCATAGAAGCGTATCAAAGTCTTGAGCGGCTTCATATTCCCATGACCGGACCGACGGCTGCTGCATTTGAACACGTTGCCAATAAAGTGGATATGAAAAACATGTTGCGCGATAGAGGCCTGTTGACGCCCGGCTGGCAGCTGTTTGAAACCGGCAAAGAGCTGTTGGATCCGGCACTTTCGTTTCCGGTTATTGTCAAACCGCTGTATGAACATTGCAGTATTGGCTTAACGTACGAGGCAGTCGTTGAGGATAGGCAAACATTGTTGTCTGTAGTGGCAACTCAGCGTGTGCAATACGACCAGCCGGTATATGCGGAAGAATTTATCATCGGCCGGGAATTTCAGGTTACGGTCCTTGAGCAAAAAAATGGGCTCACCGTCTTGCCTGCTGCCGAAATTCTTTTTGACGAACAAGGGACCCGTGCGTTTCTGACCTATGCCAGCCGCTGGATAGAAGATCATCCGGAGTATGAAACCTCCAGCGTCGAGCTGGCCAAGCTGACGCCCAAGCTGGAACAAGCGCTTGCCGAAGCCAGCCGCAAAGCGTTCGCCACGCTGAATTTTGCCGACTATAGCCGACTGGATATCCGTACCCGCAACGATGAGGTATTTATATTAGAAGCCAACCCCAACCCGGGTCTGGAAGATGACGAAGCCTACGGTATGTCCGTTTCCTTCCACGCCGCCGGCATGACGTTTGCCGATTTTCTCTGGGAGATCGTCACCTCGTGCCTACGACGCAACGCCAACCGTTAATTGGGTAAAAATACTTTCGCCGTCGTGATCCGAAATGTTGGTAAATTTTTTGGATCCTTAGCAATCACCATCAGCAGCTGATTTTGCCATTTTTTTACGAGGCGAAATCTGCGGCCGCGTTTGTGCAGTTTTTTTCTCTTGAGGTCAAAGTCCATCCACCGATAGCGAAATTCCATCCACGGATAGGATTTTTTTCCGCCGCTTGCAGAATCAAGCAAGACGATTCTGCTGTTTCGGGCAGAATATGAAGATACTGCAGCCCAGTGCCCGGAGTCCGGATGCGGCTCATCCCATTCATCCAGATCATAAAGGTACGAAACTAAAACAGCCCGTGGTTTGTTGCGCCGATATTTGAGTGCACTTTGTAAATGATTGAGGGTAGCATACTCGACGACGAGGACGGCAAAACCGAGTTTATTGATGGCGGCAACCAGGTGCCGCGTGCTCGTCCCGTTGCGCGTGGTTTTGCAGAGGTCAATTAACGATGCCAGCGATTTTCTTTTTCCCAACATTGCCAGCGCAACCTTGAGGGCTGCCGGCCCGCAGGTGGTATCGTCCGGTTGCAACAGCGGTGTGATGTGTGAGCGTCCCATTCTACCAATCCATTCTACTCTAGTCTGAAGGGGTCAACAAGTCCTATAGTATCATCACTAGGGGCGGATTTCGTAGCTCAGGGAAACGGTAACAACAATCTCCGACGAGCCGGGTTCAACCTGAGTCGGGGCTCGGTCAACCGCCATCCCCTCCGCTTTTGCCATCATGGGAATTGGTCCTGGGTAGCCGCCGAACCCTTCGCTGTAGTTAACGATACTCCCCAACTGGAAGCCTGCCGCACGCGCTGCATTTTCTGCTTTTGCTTTGGCCTCAGCGACAGCTTTGGTTCTGGCTTCGTTTTCTGCTTTAGTTTTGTCGTCAACGTCAAACGATACACCACCTACCGTGTTGGCACCGGCATCGGTTGCGGCGTCGATGACCTCGTTGATTTTGTCAATCTCTCGTGCTTTAATCGTCAGTTGCGTTGATGCACTATAGCCGGTGATCCGTTGCGAGCCAGCTGTATAGTCATACGTCGGAGAAATCCAATAGTTGGTCGTCTGGATATCTTTGTCCGCAACGCCGGTTTTTTTGACCGCGGCGGACACTTGGTTGATTTTATTGTTTAACTCCTGCTGGACTTGCTTGACCGTCGCCCCGTTGACTTGGACCCCGACTGTTGTTCTCGCCACATCGGGTTTGATAAATACTTTTCCCTCGCCGGTGACGGTAAATGAGTCTGTTTTCTGCGTTGTCACGCTGGTTATCGAAAACGGAATCGGGCCGGCAAGCCTCGTGTAGGCAAAAAGTGCGAGGAAGAAAAAAACGATAAGGGTTGCCGTTTGTTTCATGCAATCATTATACATGCATTTACCAAATTTTCCATGAGGCACGCAACGTTGACGGGGCCGACGCCGCCGGGCGTCGGCGTGTAAAAACTTGCTCCGTCGGCGATGTCCTCTTCGTTATAATCACCATGCAATTTTCCTTCGCTGTCGCGCCAGATGCCCACGGACAGAAGAAGCGAATTTTTTTTGATATTGTCGCGTCGTACAATATTTTCCTTCC
>JAGVFE010000053.1 GCA_020057765.1 Candidatus Woesebacteria bacterium
AAAAGAGAACGAGAAGAATGGAAACGGTATAATCCCTATTTTCTTCGGCGTACTATCGCCCGCTTGCGCAAGCAGAAACTGGTGACGATAACCGAAAAAGATGGAGAGTCAATGGTCGAGTTAACCAAGAACGGCAAGCGGCGGATTCTTCGATATGCACTCGACGAATTGAGTATAGAAAAACCAAAAGCCTGGGATGGGAAGTGGCGCCTGGTCATCTATGACGTGGCGGAACGGAAGCGCCTATTGCGCGATATTTTTCGCCAAGCCCTCAGATCAGTTGGGTTTTACCAGCTGCAGGAAAGCGTCTGGCTTTTTCCGTATCCCTGCGAAACGCAGATTACCTTTCTTCGGGAATATTTTGGAGTAGGCAACGAGGTGTTGTATGTCGTCGCAATCCATTTGGAAGATGATGCTCCGTATAAAATGTACTTTGGGATTTGAAGAGAAACTTGCAACTTTTTTATACGACCGTAGTAAAAAGTTGCATATCAAAATGAAACGTTTGGTCTTAACTGACGAGCCAAGTGTGGTAGAATAATGCCATGTTGGACTTCCTATTTGGTCTTCTCTCCCATGACCTCGGTATTGATTTAGGCACCGCAAACACCCTTGTCTATGTTAAAGGGAAGGGTATCGTCATCCGCGAGCCGTCGGTGGTTGCCCGGCACAGGAAAACCAAACAAATCATCGCCATCGGCACCGAGGCCAAAAAAATGCTTGGCAAAACTCCCACGACGATTGAAGCGTTCCGTCCGCTCAAAGACGGGGTCATTTCTGATTTTGACGCAACCACGGCTATGCTGACCCATTACATCAAGCTCGTTCACTCGCAACCGACGCCCATGGGGATAGGCAAAATTCCCCGGCCCAAAGTGGTCGTCGGCATTCCCTCCGGGGTCACTGAGGTGGAGCGCCGGGCAGTGCAGGAGTCAGCAATTATGGCCGGAGCCCGCCAAACATATCTCATTGAAGAGCCCATGGCAGCGGCCATCGGAGCCGGCATGCCGATTGAAGAAAGCCGCGGCAACTTTATCTGCGACATCGGGGGGGGCACGAGCGAGATAGCGGTGTTGTCTTTGGGCGGCATCGTCGTCAACCGCAGTATCCGGGTTGCCGGTGACGAGTTGGATGAGGCAATCATTTCTTTTATGCGTCTGAAGTATTCACTTCTCATCGGCGAGCAGACGGCCGAAGATATTAAAATTGCGGTGGGGTCGGCATATCCCATCGATAAAGTTGATCGCGCTACCGTCGTCCGCGGCCGGGACATAGAAACGGGGCTTCCTAAAAGCATTAGGGTGACCGAAACAGAAATTCGTGAGGCATTGGCAACCGTTGTCCAGCAAATTGTCCAGGGAATTTCTGAAACGATTGAGGAAACGCCGCCGGAATTAGTCGGGGACATTATTGAGGGAGGTATTGTGTTGGCCGGCGGTACCTCGCAACTGCGAGGTATCGACAAGCTCATTGCCAATGAACTCAAAATGCCCGTGTGGATTACCGATGATCCCCAAACTACCGTCGTGCGTGGCTGCGGGAAATTGCTCGATGACCCGATACTCCTTCGGAAAGTCAAAGTTGCCGCACGAAAAGTGTAATATGAATTTGGCGACCATTATCTCCCGTATTTTTGATCCGATTGTTGTGTTTTCCATTGCAATAATTGCTGTGGCGGTGCAGAGCGGAATGAGCGGAGGATCATTATTTTATTTTTTAACGACGTTCGTTTTATTGGTTATCGTCCCGCCGGCAACTCTCCTTTTCTGGGCGGTAAAAACTAAGCGTGTGACTGATGTTGACGTAAGCAATAGAGCCCAGCGTGTCCGAGTACTTTTAGTGTTCGGATTATTCTTGTTTATCGACTATTTCGTGATAAAATCATTCGGCAATATTGCTCTTGAAACACTGTTTGTGCTTTTTATTCTTTGGTTTCTTGGATTTTTTATCATCACACTTTTTTGGAAAATCTCAGGGCATCTGGCTGGGCTAACATTCGTTTTGGGACTTCTTATTGAATGGCAAGGATCAATGATGTTGCCTCTCTTTTTTCTTATCCCGTTGGTAGCATGGGCACGGGTGGTTACAAAAAATCATACAATCATGCAGGTTATTGCTGGCGTCTTATACTCTTTGTTCATGCTCTATCTTTTCAAAAATTTTCGATGAAATTAGGCAAAGCATTCTCTGATAATCTCGTCATCCAGCAGTCGGTCCGACGTACCCCGCCGGATGATTCTGCAGCGTGGTGGCATGGTGCAGGTCGTGCGCTTTTATTTTCTTCGGTTGTTTGTCTGGCATTTTTTGCATTGGTCATACGGCTTGCTCATCTGACCATTGTCCGCGGACACGAACTGCGAACGTTGGCCGACGGCAATCGCACCCGCGAGCTTATCCGTCACGCCCCGCGCGGGATTCTATTTGACCGGACAGGCAAACCGCTCACGATCAATGTACGGGAGGACCGGGTTGTTTCTCCGGATGCAATGTTTGTTGAGGTTGACTACAGCAGACAGTATCCCTACGGCTCCGCACTGGCGCATCTTTTGGGTTACACCGGCGAATTGTCCAAAGAAGAGCTGTCCAAAGAATATTTTTCGATCCGCCAGTACGGATCCGGCGACCGAATCGGCAGATCCGGGGCTGAGGAAGTTTTTGAAGAAAAACTCCGCGGCAGAAACGGGAAAGAATTAGTGGAGGTGGATGCGCAAGGTAAAATTCTGCGCACACTCGGCCGCGACCAGGAGGTTGCCGGCGAGCCGGTAACGCTGTCTGTGGATGCGGAGCTTGCAAAGGTAGTCGAGCAGTCGTTTCCCGTTGGAGCCAAAGGAGCCATCGTCGTAGCCAAGCCATCCACGGGAGAAATTTTAGCTCTCTATTCCAGCCCCTCATTTGACCCAAACAAATTTTCCAGCGATATGACACAAACAGAATATGAATCATTGCTCAACAATCCCGATCAGCCGCTTTTTTCTCGCGCCACTGGTGGGGTCTACCCGCCGGGTTCGACCTTTAAAATCGTCACCGCCCTTGGCGCCCTCCAAGAGGGGGCAATAACCAAAGATACCATCATCGAAGACAACGGTACCATCACGATCGGCCCATTTTCATTTCCCAATTGGTATTTTCTCCAGTACGGCAAAACCGAGGGGTCCGTGGATGTCGTCAAAGCCATGCAACGGAGCAATGACATTTTCTTTTACCGTACCGGTGAGCGGCTGGGGATCACCAAGCTTGCCGATTGGGCGCACCGGGTGGGGATTGGTAAACCATTAGGGATAGAATTGGGCGGCGAGGTGGGGGGACTTATGCCCGATCCGGCCTGGAAAAACGGTTACTTTACCAGCCCGGCGGATTTGGAGGGACGTAACAACCAGTGGTATTTAGGCGACACGTATCACATCGCCATTGGTCAGGGATACTTGTTGGTAACACCGCTACAAGTGAATGCCTGGACTAATGTGATAGCCAATGGGGGAAAGTTGTGTAAACCGACGATAAAAAAAGCGTCAAGCGTCAAGCATCAAGCGTCAAGCGGCTGCAAAGAGCTGGGAATAGAAAAAGAAACAATTCAGCTCATCACCGAAGGCATGCGGAAGGCATGCGAACCCGGGGGAACAGGATGGCCCCTGTTTAATTTTTCAATTCCCGTGGTCTGCAAAACCGGCACTGCCGAATTCGGTGACCCGAGCAATAAAACGCACGCCTGGTTTACCGTCTTCGGCCCGACTGGTGAGCCGGAGATTTCCGTCACCGTGCTTGTTGAAGGGGGAGGCGAAGGCAGCAATGTGGCAGCCCCGATTGCGAAGAAAATTTTAGAGTCATGGTTTGCGCGGTAAAAATTTAGTACAGTGACATGTGATGGATGAAGAGAAATCATATTGGGTAGGGTTTAGTGTATTTCCTGGAATCGGGCCGGTGCGGTTTAAACTGCTGCGCGATTACTTTGGGAGCGCCAAGGCTGCATGGGAAACCCAAACTGGCGAACTTCGCAACATAAAGCTTGGCGAGAAACTGACCGAGCAGTTTGATCATTTCAGAAAAACCTTCAACATTGAGGCATACCTCAAACAACTCCAAGACCTTCACGTTTCCGTTTTGACGCTCAACGATTCGAAATATCCAAAATTATTGAAAGAGATTTCAGACCCACCATTCCTATTATATATACGGGGAAAGAAAACCGATGAGCCGATCAACCTTGAGCGCACGATTGCCGTGGTTGGCACAAGAAAAATCACGCGGTACGGGGAAGAGGTGACGCGGCGGATTGTGGCAGATCTGGTTTCATACGGATTTACGATCGTGTCGGGTTTAGCCTATGGGGTCGATGCAATAGCTCATCAAACCGCAATCGACAGCGGCGGCAAAACCATCGCCGTCCTCGGTTGCGGTATTGACATTATCGCTCCACCCAGCAATGCTAGACTGTATCGGCAAATTTCCGAAGATGGGTTTGGGGCTGTTGTGTCGGAGATGCCGCTGGGGCTCTGGGCGAGCAAAGGCACGTTTCCGGCCAGGAATCGGATCATCAGCGGTTTAAGTTTGGGTGTCGTCGTTACGGAAGGGGCAGATGATAGTGGAGCCTTGATCACTGCTAGAAACGCCGGCGAGCAGGGGCGGGAAGTGTTTGCGGTACCCGGGCCAATTACGAGTCCATATAGTAGAGCTCCGGCTGCGCTGATTAAAAAAGGGGCGAAGTTGGTAGAGAGTGCCAAGGATATACTTGAGGAGCTGGGATTATGAATTTAATCATCGTCGAATCACCAACCAAAGCCCGCACGTTGACCCGTTTCCTCAATGGGAAATATCGCGTGGAGGCAACCTACGGTCACATCCGCGACTTGCCAAAGTCTGAGTTGGGAATTGATGTTGAGAAAAATTTTAAGCCAAAATATGTCATCCCGCGTGATCGCCAGAAGCGCGTGTGGGAACTGCGCAAACTTGCCGCCGACGCCGACGGCATTATCCTAGCGACCGACCCGGACCGCGAAGGAGAAGCCATAGCTTTTCATACAGCAGAGTTGTTAAAAGGTAAATCCAAATTTTCTCGCATCGCTTTTCACGAAATTACTGAGTCGGCAATCAAAGAAGCCATCGCCAATCCGCGCGCCATTGATATACCCTTAGTGGATGCCCAGCAAGCTCGTCGAGTCCTTGATCGACTCGTTGGGTATAAGTTATCCCCGTTATTGTGGCAAAAACTTTCCCGGCGATGGCTCTCTGCCGGCCGCGTACAGTCCGTTGCCGTCCGCCTCATCGTTGAGCGAGAGGGCGAAATAGAAAAATTTTCTAAAAAAGAATACTGGACGATCGAGGGTAAATTTTTAGCCACAAAAGGCACTTCCTTTTTGGAAGCGCAGCTGGTTGCCAAAGACGGCGTCAAGTATGAAAAAACCATCACTCTGGAATTATTTGATGGCAAATTTACGACGACGAGTTCAGCCATCAGCGATCAGCTGTCAGCTTTGGGCATAATCAAAGAGTTGAAGGCGCCGTTCATTGTTTCGGCGGTTGACAAAAAGGAAATTCGACGCTCTCCGTATCCGCCGTATACGACGAGCACGCTTCAGCAAGATGCGGGTCGAAGGCTTGGTTTTTCTGCCAAACGCACCATGCAGATAGCCCAAAAACTGTA
>JAGVFE010000076.1 GCA_020057765.1 Candidatus Woesebacteria bacterium
ACTAGCTTTAACTTGATGCCGCGCGGTACCGGGCAGATCTCCATCTGGAATACCGATGAACGCAAGTGGAGAGTGACTGATGCGCTTGACGCAATTGCAGACCGGTGGGGAGAATTCACCATCACACCGGGCCGCATGCTTGGGATGGAGCAGAAGGTGCTTGACAGAATCGCGTTTGGTAAGGTAGTGTAAGAATACAAGTAAATATATCGAGAGTGACGGGGAAAGAACTAGCTTGATGATCCGTCCGGCAACCCTTTATGTGCGGGTGCCACTACTAGCCGCGAAATGCGGGATGATTGGCTCATAAAAAGAAACATATGTCTTCTTTAATTTCTTTTACTTCAGAATCCGTAGCCGCAGGCCATCCGGATAAAATTTGCGATCAGATATCCGACGCCATCGTTGACGCAGCGCTCACCGTAGATCCCAAAGCGCGCGTGGCAGTAGAAACACTCGTGACGACTAACCGCGTCGTTTTGGCAGGAGAAGTGACGTGTAAAAAACCGCTTGACTACGCACGAATCGCGCGAAATGTTATTAAATCTCTGGGTTACACCAATGGACTCTATAATTTTTCCTACAAATCTCCTATTTCTGTCTATATTCACGAGCAATCGCCGGATATTGCCGTGGGCGTCGACGATGGCGGGGCTGGCGATCAGGGCATGATGTTTGGCTATGCATCCGACGAAACGCCGGAACTCATGCCCCTGCCCATTATTTTGGCGCACCGGCTGGTTGAGCGCATGGATGAAGTACGGGAGCAT
Source organism: Candidatus Woesebacteria bacterium (assembly GCA_020057765.1). Classification (GTDB taxonomy): domain Bacteria; phylum Patescibacteriota; class Microgenomatia; order UBA10105; family UBA927; genus JAGVFE01. The sequence continues at coordinate 771 of JAGVFE010000076.1, forward strand.
GGTATTCTCCCGTTTTTGCGGCCTGATGGCAAAAGCGAAGTAAAAGTCCGCTACGAAAACGGGAAACCCAAAGCGGTTGAGCACGTAGTCATTGCCGTGCCGCACGATCTGAAAGTTTCTGCTCAAAAGGTCAAAAAAGAGCTCACCAAGCACGTGGTGACGCCGGTACTGACGAAATATCACCTGAAAGTTCCATTGGAAACGGCCATTACCGTCAACGGAACCGGTAAATGGGAGATCGGCGGCCCGGCATCCGATACAGGCGTAACAGGGAGGAAGATTATCGTTGATACCTATGGCGCGTTTGCCCGGCATGGCGGCGGGGCTTTTAGCGGCAAGGACCCGACGAAGGTCGACCGGAGCGCGGCATACGCAGCCCGATACATAGCCAAAAATATTGTTGCAGCAAAATTAGCGGAAAAAGCAGAAGTTCGGCTAGCCTATATCATCGGTCAGATGGAACCGCTTATGAAAAATATAGAACTGTTTGGAACTGGAAAGAAAAAGCAATCGGTTATAGAACGTTATGCATGGAATCTATTGGATCTTTCTGTCAAAGGAATTATCGATGGACTTGATCTTCGTCGACCTATCTATCGGCAAAGCGCACGCTATGGTCATTTTGGACGGAATGGATTCCCTTGGGAGAGCGTTGTACAATAGGCTCAATGACAGAGCCGCGACCGCTGGCTGATATTCTCCGTCCCAAGACGCTCGATGATGTTGTGGGTCAGGAGCATCTGGTTGGGCAAGACGGCATACTTCGAAAATTTTTAACCAGCAACTTTCTCCCTTCTCTAGTTTTTTGGGGACCGCCGGGAAGCGGTAAGACGACACTGGCTAGGTTGCTTGCTAATCTGACCAACTCCAATTTTGAATCGCAGTCTGCGGTGACGACTACCCTGGCTGAGGTGCGCAAAATTATCAAAGAAGCTGATGAGCGGCTTAACCTAAACGGACAACGGACCATACTTTTCATAGACGAATTGCACCGTTTCAACAAAGCCCAGCAAGACGCCTTTTTGCCGCATGTGGAAAAAGGAACCATCATCTTTATCGGCGCTACTACCGAGAATCCTTCGTTCGAGGTCATTGCCCCGCTCCTATCACGCTGCCGTGTGTTGGTGCTCAAATCCCTTGAGGTTGCGGAATTGGATAAAATTATCGATCGGGGATTGTCATACCTAAAGCGTTCAATTGCCGCAGACGCACGGCAACTCGTGAAGGAATTTGCCAATGGCGATGCACGATCACTTCTGACCATCCTTGAAATTGCCAACAATATTTCTTTTAAGAAAAACTCTCCTATCTCTCTGACGGATATTGAGGAAGCGGCTCAACGGAAGGCGCTGCAATATGATCGTGTGGGCGAGGAGCACTACAACACCATTTCTGCCTTCATCAAAAGCATGCGGGCAAGCGACGCGGATGCGGCACTCTATTACCTGGCGAGAATGGTAGCTGCAGGGGAAGATCCGCTGTTTATTGCCCGCAGGATGGTGGTGTTTGCTTCCGAAGATATCGGAATGGCTCAACCGACGGCGCTGGTGGTGGCAAATGCGGTCTTTGATGCGTGCAATAAAATCGGCTACCCGGAGTGTCAGGAGAATTTAGCTCATGGCGTTGTCTATTTAGCCATGGCAAAAAAAGATCGGAGCGCGTACAATGCGTATTTTGCCGCACTTGATGATGTGAAGAAATTGGGGAATCTTCCAATTCCACTCAACATTCGTAATGCACCAACGAAATTGATGAAAGAGTTAGGATATGGGAAGGGGTATGAACAGTATACGACAGAAGGTCTGTTACCTGATAAATTGAAAGGGAAAAAGTATTACAATAGTAAATAGCGAGCCCTCCTGGCCTCACTTTTCGCCTTTGGGTACTATTCGTACACGGCTCAAAGAGCGGCCTTAGGCGGGCCTAAGAAACGCTAAGCTTCGCAGAGTCTCAGCAAGCGTTTCTAAGGGGGGTGATGAAAATGGATATACAAATAGGCAAAATCACTCATTATTACGACAAAATAAACGTGGCGGTGGTTGACGTCATCGGCCAGTCGCTCAAGGTTGGAGACACAGTCAAAATTTCCGGCCATGATAATGAATTTACCCAAAAGATCACGTCGCTTCAGGTAGAACACAAACAATTAGACATTGTACAACCCGGAGAATCATGTGGGATGGTAGTAGATCAAGCCGTCAAAGAAGGTGACGTCTTGTACCTGTTGACGAAAAAAGAATAAGCGTACGTTATGAATATAGAAATCTCCGCTGGTGGTATCGTTGTCCACAAAACTGGCAGTACGTGGCTAGTATTACTGTTGAAGGACAGGAAAGGTAATTGGACATTCCCAAAAGGCATTATTGAAAAGGGTGAAGATCCCCAAACAGCCGCAAATCGAGAAATAGGAGAAGAAGTTGGGATTAAAAGCCTAAGGTATCTTGCTGATCTTTCCTCTGTTGAATATAATTTTTTTCGGGAAGGATTAATCAAAAAGACTGTCCACTATTTTCTCTTTCAATCCGGCGCTAACAAAAAACTCAAGCCGCAAAAGGAAGAAGGAATCAGCAATGCAAAATGGGTGTCGCTTTCCAAAGCACTTGATATTGTAGGTTACCCAATAACAAATAGACCATTGCT
>JAGVFE010000052.1 GCA_020057765.1 Candidatus Woesebacteria bacterium
GAGGTGTCGTATAACCCCGGAGATATTGTTCGCTGGGAAGAGAATTTTAAAAAGCCGCCGAAAGTGGTGGCCAATGGGGCGACCTGCACTGCCAAAGCGTGGCATTCGAACGCAGATTCAGCGAAGCAAGAATTTAACCCGACTTTAGGGCACATCTTCGTCCAGCGCGATACTGAAGTCCACGCATGGCTTGTGTTTGAGAAGCAATATATCTCGAACAAGGGGACATTGTGGCAATGCGACGGTCTCAATGGCATCGCAGGCATCATCGGGAACTATGCCAGGAATGGCAAGAGGCTCGATGTGGATGGGTTTTTGAGATACAAGATCCCAGCGATGACCTGCGATTTAGATGCCGCAAAACCGGCGAGTGAACTACAAAAGTACGTCGGTTTGAAGGTCAAGATTGTAGAATTTGGCAATCGTTGGACCGGACTTGTAGTTCCCGTGTTCTCGTCAAAGGGCGTGGTAAAAACGGAGGGAGAAAAAATAGTCACGGAAAAGGTTTGTTTTGAGCTGCCTCCTTATCCGAACGGCGAGTCGTTTCTCGGGTTTCTGGGGACCATTGTCGAGCCAAATATGCGGTATTCATACACCGCGAAATGGTTCGGCAACATTTTTTTGCCTTATCCTACAGGCACCGAGGGCACGCTTCGCGAGGGGACAAATGATGCACGCGAGAAGATGATGGCCTACTATATTGAAGCTGATCCAGTGACATTGGGTGCGAAGGACGATGAGATCAGATCCGAGTGGAAGCGGTATGAGAGCTGGCTCAAGATAAACGTCGGCGATCAGTACCCGTTTTTTTGGGATTGGATGGAAAGCGATGAGTATTCAACCGAGAAAATGTGTAATATGATGATCGCGTTTGACTATCTCGTAAAGTCACAACTTCCATATTGCAGTCGCGCGCCGTATGCGGAGTACGAGAATTATCGGTGGACAAACACAGTCCATCCGCCCATCGGAGAGGAATACTACTCGTGGGTGCAGATTATACCCACCGAGGAAGAGCGTCTTTCACCTTCAGTGATCACGATTGTGAAATACGGATGCGTAAAAGATTCGAAAACTCAGTCGTCATACAGATATATCTTCCCGCTCGAACCCGATAAAAAAGGGTACGAACGCACCACTGCATATTCGACGCCAGAACCGTTCTTTTTATACAAAGGGACGACGCTCTACAAAATTGAGTGCGATGGCGCCACAAGGAAGGAAGTGAAATAAAAATTAAATACGAGAACCCGTAAGTCCTGGAGCGATGTGAAATTGTCTTTATTGACGAAATCATTTTTGCAAAAGGCGGGGTTCTTTTTTTGGCGTTTTTTCATTCTTCCAACTTTATCAAATCTTTGGTACCATGAGATTCTTCAATGAAAAATAATACTCCATACGAAAAAATTTTGTTTCCAAATGGCGCGCGGCTTATTCTTGTACCTATGGACGGCGTAAATAGTGTGGCATCCGCTGTCATGGTGGGCGTGGGGAGCCGCTACGAAGAAGCGCCCGAGCACGGGATTTCGCATTTCCTGGAACACATGGTCTTTAAAGGGACAAAGAAATATCCGACGACAGATGATGTCAATGTCATCGAACGCTACGGGGGACTCCAGAACGCATACACGGATCTTGATATTACGAATTATCATAACAAAGTGCTGGCAGAAGACTGGAAATTGGGACTTGAGATAAATAAAGAACTTTCCCTCAATCCACTCCTCGAAGATAAACACGTTGAGCGCGAGCGCAATGTCATCATCGAAGAGATGAAACGCTACGAGGATGAGCCGTCGGCAAAGGTAAATGAAGTGTTTCACGAGATCATGTATCCTCGGACAAAACTTGGTCGCAGGATCATCGGCACCGCAGATTCTTTGCATGGTCAGGCGTCAAAGGAGCTGTCGATGTATCACAAGAAATGGTACGCACCGGAGAGATTGGCGATACTCCTTGCAGGAGATATCAAAAATGAAATATCAAATATCAAAAATTCTTGTCAAGAATGGTTTGGGAATTTGCCAGCGAGTAAAACCGGTGATATTGAGGTGGTAAAGGATTCACAAACAGAGCCTCGGCTTGAAGTAGTGACCAAACCCGATGCCCAACAGGCGCACATGACCATCGGCCTTCGGACATTTAATCGGTCAAGCGAAGAGCGATTTGCATGGAATATCTTTAACATACTCTTTGGTGTATCGTTTTCTTCGAGATTGTTTAAAGAAGTGCGTGAGAAGCGAGGGCTTTGCTATCATATCCGTTCAAGTAGTGATGCGTGGGCAGATGTAGGGTACTGGAGTATCTATGCAGGCGTCGGGACGGACAAAGTGGAGGAGGCGACCCGTGCCATCATGCACGAACTTTCAAAAGCGGTACAAGGCGGCGTAACAGAGGACGAAGTCATGGTATCCAAAAAACGTCTCAAAACTCTCATGGCGTTTAAAGGTGAGGATCCGGAGTTTATGACGGAGTTTTACGGGCGTCAGGAGCTGTTTGGCGAGCCAATGCTGACAATCGATGAATATCTCAAAAAGATAGAATCAGTGACTGTGGATGGAATAAATTCGCTCATCCGAAAATATTTTGTCACCAAAAATCTCAACATGGCGCTCGTGTGGAATAAAAAGAGAGACGAAAAAATGCTTGATTTATTAAAAGTTTAAAGAAAGAGGAGGATCTATGACAGAACAAACAGTTGTGCTCGTAAAACCAGATGGGTATACAAAAAAGGTGGTTGGCAAAGTTATC
>JAGVFE010000013.1 GCA_020057765.1 Candidatus Woesebacteria bacterium
AAAGCAAGCGGAGAGCGGTTGTGGCGCCTGCCACTGGTCAAAGAGTACCGAGAACTGCTCAAAAGCCCGGTTGCGGATATCAGAAATATCTCCAAAATCCGCTACGGGGGTGCGATCATCGGCGCGCTTTTCCTTGCTGACTTTGTGCCGGAAAAAACTCCGTGGGCGCATCTGGATATTGCCGGCCCTGCGTTTGCGGAAAAAGATGCACCGCTCACACCGCTGGGTGGGACGGGATATGGGGTCAGGCTCCTATTCAAGTATCTTCAAGAAAAATAATACCGTGGCCACTTGGGTGAGAACCCCGAGGGGAAATTGCGCTTTGGCATGAAACATATTGGGAATTTTATAGACGACAAAACAAAGTTTTTCCAGCCACCCAGCGTTTTTTGCTGGTTCCTGTTTGTTTTGACGAGCAAAAAAAATATACCAGGGTGTTTCGATCCAATCGGGAACCAGTGATGCAGCTAACGCCACGGCTAGTGTCAGCAGTGGGGCATTTGCTGCAAAGAGAAAATATGCTACTGTTATGGCTATGACGGTATCGGCAATTGCTAAAATTCCGGTGATTGTTTTGCGTCTGCCCCGCCAGTTGGTGCCGATATCCCAGTGCGGGACGCTATCCATGACATAATGGGAAACGAGAGCCAGCGTGCCGGCAGCAACCGGATCAGTAAATCGGGACGCAATGGCACCAGCCACCAATGCATGAGCGGTTGCCGTCATCACTAAATTGTAGAATATGAGCGCACAAGACGCAAATAAAGCCGCTGTCCTTCATGTTTTGTCGATTCCGGCGTTTCGGAGCCTTTGGATTGGCCAGCTCTGCAGTAATCTGGCGGTTACCACGACCATGTTCGTGCTGGCTCTTCGGATTTACCAAATGACCGGATCAAGCACCGCTGTGTCTGCACTCTACTTGACCTTTGGCGTGCCGGCTTTATTGTTTGGTTTGTCTGCCGGGGCCATCGTGGATCATTTTGACAAGCGAACAATCCTCATCGTTGCTCATGTGTCCCGCGCAACTCTGGCGGTGCTGTTTCTTTTTGCCTTCCGCAATGTCGTGTTCGTCTATGCCGTGGCATTTTTATATGCGTTTATCACTCAATTTGCGACGCCATCGGAAGCGCCCACGATCCCACGTTTAGTCGGCAAGCAGGATTTAGTGACGGCAAATAGTATTTTTTCCTTTACGTTTTACAGCGCATTGGCTATTGGTTCTTTATTGGCCGGACCCACGCTCCGGTTTTTTGGGCCATCGGGTGTTTTTGTATTTCTTTCTACGACATTTTTGTTGGGTGCAGCATCTGTCTGGCAAATACCTAAGGAAGAAAAGAAGCGATCTATCAGTTCATTTGTTGGCAGATATTCTCTATTTTTATTAATGAGCAAAGTGCTTCGTTCGATGGCGGAAGGCATTGAATACGTCAAGACACGGGCAAATCTCCTTGACGCGCTCATCCTTTTGATGGGAACCCAAGTGACGCTTGCGATGTTAGCCACCCTTGGTCCGGCTTTTGCCGATCGGCTTTTGGAAGTTGACGTCCATGATGCATCGTTGTTTTTAGTCGGACCGACGGTATTTGGTATTTTGATTGGAGCGTTATGGGTCGGCAACAAGGGCTACAGGCTTGGCACGAAAAAACTCATCCAACGTGGGGTGATCGGTGCAGGGGTTTTACTGTTGATCATCGCCACAACCGTACGACTCAAACATATGATTATTTTTGGTGGAAATGCCGGTAGTCTATTGTTTTTTGCACTCGTGTTTGGTTTGTTTTTCAGCCTCGGGTTTGCCAATAGCCTATTGGATGTTCCGGCCAACACTACATTACAAAAAGAAGCAGAAGGCGACATGCGTGGTCGTGTCTATGGCCTCTTGACGGCGGTTGTGGGTGGCATCGGCATACTGCCGGTCCTGGTTGGTGGAGTGTTGGCCGATGTCGTGGGTGTGGGAAAAGTGATTTTTCTTTTAGGTTTGGTTATCACTGGATATGGAATGTGGCGAGTAAGGTATAATAGATTAGAAAATGGTTGATGGAAAATAGCAATATGTTGCCAATATTACTATCCATAGGTCCCGTACATCTCTATAGCTTAAGCTTTTTTTTGGTGTTGGGTTGGTGTGTGTTTTCTCTCGTGTTTTGGAAAGCACTCCGCAAAGAGGCGGTAGAAGAAGAGCGGATTTTTGACCTGATGTTTTGGGCAACGCTTGTTGCATTTGTGGCGGCTCGGATAGGATTTATCCTCCTTCACCCGGAACTTTTCTCCGATTCGATTCTGAAAATGTTTGCGCTGTGGGTCGTACCAGGACTAGCCGTCTATCCGGGACTGATCGCCGGCGTGTTGACTGCGGTTATTTTGGGAAAGGGCAAGGGATTACGTGCGGCACAGGTAGCTGATGCGCTTGCGTTTGCCCTACCCGGATCACTGGCAATTGGTGCTATTGGTGCGCTTTTGGGCGGCAGTGTCGTAGGGATAGAAACGAAATTGCTTTGGGCAGTTGGCGTAGTCGGCTACTCCGGTTTGCGTCACCCGGTTGGCGGCTATGAGGCAGTGGTATTGCTGTTGCTCCTGTTATTTATTGGTGTTTTAGAAATGCGCTCTAAGCGAAAAGATTGGCCGTTGGGCCTGTTGGGTATTTGGTTTTTTCTTCTATACTCGGCGAGCCATTTTCTCCTTGAATTTTTAGTGGAACATCAGCTATACTGGGGATTAAGTGCCAATCAGTGGATGCTGATTATCATTTTCAGTCAAGCGGTTGGCGCTTTTTACGTTGGTGGCGGTGGAAGGGAAGGAGTGAAAAAACTTTATGACAGGATACGACCCCGTGCTTCTTGATGGTGTACGAAAAGCTCTCGAAGAGGAAAAAACTACCGTCGTAGCCCGTTTTGCAGCCCTTTCTGCACAAGACCCGTTTGCAGACCCCGATCGGTTGACGGATAACGCGGCTTCTGATGCCGATGCGTTTGAAGAAAGCAACCATGACCGCGTATCGGCGCAAACCGATGAGCTCAAAGCACAAGTGATGGCAATCGACGATGCGCTTGTTCGTATCGGTAACGGCACGTATGGATTTTGCGTCAACTGCGGCAACATGATAGATACGGATCGTCTGGCTATTCTGCCCACCGCAACGCAGTGTTTGGATTGCGAACACAAGAAGAAAAAGTAAGTTGTGAATATCCCTATTCTTTTCGAAGACGACTTTTTCATTGTTATCAATAAACCTCCTGGTGTTGTGGTAAATCGCGCTGAATCGGTAAAAGAATCTACTGTTCAAGACTGGACAGAAAATGAATTAAAAATTACAGTCGACCGAGGAGGTATCGTCCACCGGATTGACAAAGAAACTTCCGGGATCCTCCTTATCGCCAAAACGCCGGCTGCGTTTGGTGAACTTCAACGGCAATTTAAAGAGCGCATCGTCAAAAAGACGTACCTTGCCCTAGTGCATGGGAACGTGGTTCCGGCAGAAGGAGAAATTCGCGCCCCCGTGGGCAGACTTCCGTGGAATCGGGAGCGGTTTGGGATCGTGCCGGGTGGCAAAGAGGCGGTGAC
>JAGVFE010000124.1 GCA_020057765.1 Candidatus Woesebacteria bacterium
AATTACCGGTGGGAAGAGTACTCACCCTAACCCCTTTATTCCACCCATTCCCTAGCCACTGCCGGCACGTAGGCAATAAATCCATTATCTCCTTCAAATACGAAGATGGGTTGAAGGTATGTTTGCGGATCATACGAGTCGTAGTAGCCCAGATAAATATTTCGCACCACCGCAGTGGTTCCTGCTCGAGGGAATCGGGCGATGTAGCCGCTGCCGCTTTGCAATTCCTGCCAAGCGAGTGTGGCCGGCTTGACGGCGTACGTCCCGGAGGTGGAATAGTCAATGGGCCAGAGGCTATAGGCAAATTCGATGAGTTGTTTTTTGGGAGCAAGTGCGCCGGAATAAATGACCGTCACCGGTCCCTCGTCGGGATTGGGCGGAAATACTTTTACTCCACTGATGTCTTTGCGGAAAAAATCAATACGGACTGCGTCGGCCACCGAGAGGCTGGTCGTGGTGACGAGCTGATCACTGACGAGTTTAAGAAACGTCACTTTCTGCGATCCGGCTTTGACGTCTCCTTCCCATAAATTAAATCCTTGGAGTTGGCCGATTGCATCGGCTTTGAGTGCATCAAGCCCCGGGAAAACATGGTCGGAAAAGAGTCCGGTGTCCTGTTCAAAGCCGTAGCGGAGGATAAAATGGCTCGAAACAATGTCGTATTTGAGCTTGCGTAACGTCAAAATGGGGTCATCAAAGCGATAGATGTTTTTGCTTTCGGCAATTGGTGTCTGGTCAAATTCCAGTTTTTGGGCAAACTCCTGCGTTTTTGGCAGGGCGAGCAGATTTGCCGGTTGTTTGGGCATAAAATACACGGCTGCTGATTCCGACGCGCGGGGGACAGTACCCTCAATGGTCTCGAGGCGGAACGTTAACTTGGCAGAGGAAGTTGCTTGCGGCGGAAACACGACCGCTGACAATTTTCCAAACCGGTGGTTGGGCGGCGGTGCCTTCGGTGGGAAAAAGTAGAGCCAGAGGGCCGCAAACACGCTCCAAAAGAGCCGCAGGATAAAGTAGCAGATGACCATGAGGATGAGCCAATTGATCGTTTTGCGGGTGTAGTAGGCAGTTTCAGTGAGGGTAGCCATACACATTGAGTATAGGTGCGGCAGTTGTTAGAATCAATGACAGTATGTTCATCCGTACCCGTATCGCCCCATCTCCGACCGGTCAAGATCTTCATATCGGCAATGCATATACGGCACTTGTGAATTATGTATTTGCCAAAAAGTACAGAGGTAAATTTATTATTCGGATTGAGGACACAGACAGAACGCGTTTTGTAGAAGAGTCCGAACAACGGATCCTTGCCTCCTTAGATTGGTTAGGGATTCCTCACGATGAAGGGCCGGACACAGGTGGCCCTTTTGCGCCATACCGGCAATCTGAGCGACTTGATCAATACAAGCGAGTCGCCGAAGAGCTCGTAAAAAAAGGACACGCATATTACTGTTTTTGTACTCAGCAAAGACTCGAACAGATGCGCAAAGACCAAGAAGCCCGCCATGAGCCGCCGATGTATGATGGTTTATGCAAAACGCTTGATCCGCATGAATCGCAGGAGCGTGTAAAAGCCGGACTTTCGCACGTCGTCCGACTGAAAGTTCCAGATGAAGGAACCACGTTATTTGCAGACATTGTTCGTGGAGAAATATTGTTTGAAAATAAATTGATTGACGATCAAGTGATCCTCAAATCAGACGGATACCCTACATACCACCTCGGAGTCGTTGTTGACGATCACTTGATGGAAATTTCCCACGTGATACGCGGAGAGGAATGGATTTCTTCAACGCCGAAGCATATTTTGCTTTATCAGTTTCTCGGTTGGGATATCCCCAACTATGCGCACGTGCCGCTCCTTCGCAATCCGGACAAAAGCAAATTGTCCAAGCGTAAGAACCCGGTGTGGGTGAGTTGGTATAAAGAGCAAGGATTTCTGCCGGAGGCTGTTCTCAATTATCTTGCCACAATGGCCTGGGCGCATCCGGAAGGGAAAGACATTTTTTCTGTCGATGAGATGATGAAGCATTTTGATTTGAAGGATATTCAAACGACCGCGCCGGTTTTTGATATTGAAAAACTCCGTTGGACCAATGGAGAGTACATTCGCAAGATGGATGACGCAAAATTAATTGAACAAATTTCAGCATTTACACACCAAATTCGTCCAATGAATCAAATGAGACAAATTATTCCATTGGTACGGGACCGGATGAAGACGCTTGCTGAGTTTTCCTCATTGGCAGGATTTTTCTTTGAACGCCCGAAGGGATATGAGCGACCTTTGAAAAATGAACTGGTTGCACTTGCCAAAAAAGCATTTGAGTCTTGTGATTGGAATCATGAAGGCATGGAAAAAGCAATCCGTGAAGCGGCAGAAAAAAAAGGAGTTCCTGCCAAAGACCTTTTTATGGAACTGCGTGTTGCCGTCACCGGCAAAACCGTCGGCCCACCGCTCTTGGAGTCACTTAAGATTTTAGGGAAAGAGGAAATCTTGGAGCGATTGAGCTTATGAAATATCGCTTAAATGCAGTCTGCATTATTGAAAAAGACGACAAGATTTTATTGGGCCGAAAAGCACCTGAGGTAGGGCCCTATCCGGGAAAATGGCTGATTCCCGGTGGCGGCATTAATCCTGAAACAGAATCATTAGACGAGGCCATGGCGCGCGAGGTTTTTGAAGAAACACATTTGGTGGTTACTAAGTTTGAACGGATGTTTTTTAATGAAGATGTTGCCCAAAAGAACGGAGAAGAAACCCGTCTCATCTTTTTGTATTACAAAATTACCGATGTTGCGGATTGGTCGGTTGCTCAAGCGGGAGACGATTTAGTAGAGATTGCCTGGTTTGCTCACAAAGAACTATCTAAGATTCCCATTCCACCAGTTTCAGAAAGATTATATAAGCAATTTGGTTGGATATAGTTTTTGGTCGAACAGGTCACATGAGACAATAGATACAACGATTAATGTCGCGGCGAATAAGGAAAATAGTTGTGTGGAAATTGGAAGCTGGTTGTAGAAAGTTGAAACGAGAAAATGGAAACACAGATAAAAAGTTTTCAGGATCTGATCGTCTACCAGAATTTATATCGTGCAATGGTGATTGTTCTCACAAAGATCATTCCCAAATTACCAACGAACGAAAAATTTGATCTTTCCAATCAGATGCAGCGGGCATGTAAAGCAGGCCCCGCGCTCATTGCGGAAGGATTTGCAAAAAGGTATCAAAAATTACATTGGAGGAGATACTTAAACGATACAATTGGAGAAAGTAACGAGATGATTCATCATATCTCTGTTTGTTTAGATA
>JAGVFE010000093.1 GCA_020057765.1 Candidatus Woesebacteria bacterium
CCCATGTACGTGTATGGTAGAGAATTTTCCGCTGACATAGACAAGCGCTGCGATTGTCCGAAAGCCATTTATGAGCTTGAGGATTATTCCACGCGTCCGGTAGGGTACGTGCGCGAAGCACGAAAAGACGTCATCGGCATACTTTTGCGTGATCTGCTGCAAAAAGCACTGGGCGTATCGCCATCGAAATACTGGGGGCAGCTATTCCAAATGTTATTGACCGAGATCAACGAGAAACACGTATTGGCCTATATGCACGACTCCGGCACACAGAAAGCACTCGAAAGCTTTAACCTAGGGGGCCGCATCATGACGGCGAGCGAAACAGCCACCCTTCTCAAATACAAAGAAGGGAACGGGTGGGACTATATCCACCTTAACAATAGCAATATGGCTGGGGCCAAGTCCAACATGTTTGTGAGCCAAAAGGTAACAAAAGACGTGACTGTGAATGGCGATGGTACTGCAATGACGAAACTGACCGTTGATTATAAAAACCCATATCCAGGAAGCGATTGCGGTTTGGAAAGCGGTGGTCTCTGTCTCAATGCGCCGCTTCGTAATTGGGTACGTGTTTATGCGCCAAGTGATAGTAAACTGGTTGATAGCAAAGGAACGATTTCGCCAAAGGACAGTAAAGCAGTTCCGATGGACACCTACACAGGTTTAGGCAAGACGGTATTTGAAGGATTTCTCATCATTAATCCGTTGGGAACGGCAAAACTTGAGTTAACCTATTCTTCGCAGGTGAAATCAGCAGACGGCAAGTATCGCCTGCTTATCCAAAAACAGTCTGGTACGGACAAAGATGAATGGACGATCAAACTCAACGGGAAAGAACGAAAAAAGTTTCCTCTCCAAACCGACACCGAACTGGTCCTATAAATCATGTCCACCGGCAGATTCTATACGGTTGAAGGAATAGTCCTTAAGCGAAAGAATAGTGGAGAAGCAGACCGCATCATTACGTTGTTTACCAAAGAAAAGGGCAAACTTGTGGTGACAGCAAAGGGCATCCGCCGAATCACAAGTAAACGCGCACCACATTTGGAAGTATTTAGCCGCGGAAGACTCCTCCTTCATCGCGGCCACTATCGGGATACCATTTCAGAAATTGAGCCGCTTGCTACGTATGCGGACTTGCGAAATCATCTTGGGCGGGTCAGCGTTGCGTACTATCTTTGCGAAGTTATTGACGTACTTTTGCCGGAACAGCAAGAGCACCGGGATGTCTATAGTCAATTAACTCAGGCGCTGGTCATCCTTGATCGCGGCAATCCTGCGGATGATTATATACAAGTATTTACGGAGAAGTTATTGATTTTGCTTGGATTTTTGTCTGCACAGCGGCGTTTGTCAACCGAAGAAGTGCTTGCATACGTTGAACAGTTGACAGAGCGCAAGTTGCGGACACGAAGGTTGTTGCTTCAACTAGCATGATGGCCGCCAAGATGGATGTCTTCAAGTTTTTTTACCCGTTGCGGAAGTTTTTGTTCGAAGTGTTCCTGTGATTCATCAAGAAGACTGGTAAGTGCAGTTTTTGCGAAATCTGCAAATTCTACTAAGTCATTAATTTTTTTGTTCGCTGAATCTGCAAATTCTACAAGATTGGCGAGTGTCGGCTTAGCGTAAGCGATAAATTCATTGACTGGTTTGAGCTTTTCGTTTAGTTTTCCGTCAATAAGCTCTTTGATTGCCTCTAGATCATCTTGGGTTAACTTCATGTTTTGATCATAGAGTTTCACCCATTGGTTGTCAATGCATCCATCTGATACAATTTTTTTATATGGGAATGATGGACGACATAACGGCTCTGGCCAAACGACGTGGATTTATATACCCAGGCAGTGAAATTTACGGGGGAATCACTGGCTTTTGGGATTACGGACCGCTTGGGGTAGAGCTTAAGAATAATATTAAGCGACAATGGTGGCAGGCGATGGTCTACGAGCGGGAAGATGTCGTGGGACTTGATGCAGCAATTGTGATGAATCCTGCAGTGTGGGAAGCATCGGGACACGTTTCCGGATTTACCGACCCGTTAGTCGAGTGCAAAACGTGTCATAAACGTTTTCGAGCAGATAAGCCAGAACAACTTGAACAACACACGGCAGCCCATGATGGGAAATCCGAGTGGACAAATGCAAAGAAGTTCAACCTTTTGACAGAAGTACTTCTTGGAATTACGGAACCCAAGGAGTTGACCTATCTTCGCGGAGAGATAACACAGGGGGTGTTTGTCAATTTTAAGAACGTGGTTGACTCAACCCGGGTGAAAATCCCTTTTGGAATCGCTCAGATCGGAAAAGCATTTCGCAATGAGATTACCCCGGGAAATTTCACTTTCCGAAGCCGCGAGTTTGAACAGATGGAGCTTGAGTATTTTATTAAACCTGATGAGAAAGAAGGGCAGAAAATTTTTAAATACTGGAAGGAAGATCGGATGAAATGGTATGTGTCGTTGGGCATGACAAAAACGAAGCTTCGGTTTCGAGAACATGAACCGGACGAACGCGCACACTATGCGCAAAAAGCAGAAGATATCGAATACGAAGCCCCTTTCGGATGGAGTGAGTTTGAGGGGATTCACCATCGGGGAGATTGGGATCTTTCCCGTCACAAATTGACCTACACAGATTCCCAATCCAATGAGGTTTACACTCCATGGGTCATTGAAACTTCTGGCGGGGTAGATCGGGCCACACTATTTTTCCTTGTCGATGCCTATGTGCAAGAGGAAAAGCGGATAGTCTTAAAACTTCACCCGAAACTTGCACCCGTGAAAGTCGCCGTATTTCCTTTGGTTGCCAACAAAGACACCATTATCGGGAAAGCTAAAGAGGTCTATGCGGTGCTCAAAAAGAAGTTTGTGACTGCTTGGGATGATCGGGGAAACATCGGGAAGCGCTACTTGTCCCAAGATGAAGTAGGTACTCCCTGGTGCGTGACGATTGACTATGATACGCTGGAATCTGATACGGTTACGGTTCGAGATCGGGACACAACCAAACAGGATCGGGTTAACGTAAGTAAGTTGGTTGAATATTTCAGCTCGAAGCTGGAAGAGTAATTTCCTATGAAAAAGAAAAATTTTCTTATTGTTTGCGCGGTCATAGGTGTCATTGTCGTTGGCATCGTTGGACTTAAAGTGCTCTCTTGGCCAAAGAAACAGGCACCAACGTTTGTAGAAGAAACCCCGGTTGTGGAGCTGGAGCCGCTTGCAACATCGGTGGTTGTTGCTGTTACAAAAAGCAAAACGAAAGACAATACTCTCGTTTTGAGTATTTTTGGTTTGCAAAGCAAGCATACGGCCGTTGCCTATGAGTTAAGCTACGATAGCCAGGGCATTACACAGGGAGTAACGAGCAAGCCGATTGATATTGCCGGAAAAGACAGTTTTGTGCGGGATGACATTTATATGGGCACGTGCTCCAAAAACATCTGCCGTCCGCATCCAGGCGTCGAAAAAGTGTCGCTCGTCTTAGAATTTACCAGTGCCTCCGGCAAAAAGAGCCAATTCTCCAAAGACTTCGACCTCTAGTCTCTTTCAAGTTTTTTTTATTTGTCGTGAAATGGGGATGTGAAATGGGGTATTGACATGGCGTGAAAGATGGGAGAGTATGGATAAAGATGGAAAGAAGTGGTAGACTTGGGCAATGAAGTTATTCCTTGGGGAGTATGACCATGCTTTAGACGATCGGGGCCGTGTAACGCTCCCGGCAAAGTTACGGCAAGAGATTGACGAACGGGAAGTGGTACTAGCGAAGGGGTTTGACCCATGTATATTCGGCTTTGATAAAGGAAGTTGGGAGCACGAAGCAGCCAAACACCTAGAGATACCTGTTACAGACGAAAAGGCACGGAATTTACGAAGGTATTTGTTTGCGGGAGCCCAAAAGGTAGAGGTTGATAAGCTTGGACGCATACTCTTGCCTGCCCAGCTCAAGGAATACGCCAAAATTGCCCGGGAGGTAGTCATCATCGGTGCGGGAGATCACTTTGAAATTTGGGATAAAGCCAAGTGGAGGCAGCACGCTGCTACGCTGACCGGCGTATGAGTACATTCCATACGCCGGTATTTTTGAAAGAGGTGATAGAAGGATTAAAGGTAAAAGAAGGAGGGAAATACATTGATGCAACGATAGGCGGAGGAGGACACGGGGTGGAAATAGTCAAACGGGGTGGGAAATTGTTGGGAATTGATGCGGACTCGGATGCATTAGAGTTTGCTAAAGAGAAGTTGGAAGTGAAATTAATACACAGAAATTTTAGAGATATAGAACAGATAGCAAAAACGAATGGATTTGAGAAAGTCGATGGAATATTGTTTGATCTTGGCGTGTCGAGTCATCAACTTGATACACCCGCGCGCGGATTTAGTTATCGGTTTCCTGATGCGCCGCTTGATATGCGCTTGAGTGACACCACGAGCGTGACGGCGTCAGATATAGTCAATACCTATTCGGAGGAGGAACTTTATGAAATTTTTGCACGATTTGGTGAGGAACAGTTGGCTCGGCCACTTGCTCACGCTCTTGTGGGCGCCCGTCATATGAAAGCAATCGTCACAACCGGTGATCTCATAAACGTCATATCCCGTCTGGTATCGGATCAAAATCACCTGTCTGCCACTCTCTCGCGTATTTTCCAGGCCATCAGAATCGTCGTCAACGATGAATTAGGGGCTCTCAAGGCTGGTTTGGCCGGAGCGGCACATATTTTGCAGCCGGGTGGCAGAATTGCCGTCATATCCTTTCACTCGTTGGAAGATAGGATTGTTAAACAATTCCTGCAGGGTGCTTCTTGGACAGCGGTGACTAAGCGCCCAATGGTTGCCTCAGATGACGAGGTAGCACGCAATCCACGCGCTCGAAGTGCAAAACTTCGGATTGGAGAAAGATTATGAAACTTATTCGACTCATCAGTACCCTCCTGCCTGCCGCCGGACTCGTGCTCATTCTTTTGCAATTGGTCGTCAGCAACCAACTCGCCGGGGCGGGTAAAAATACACTTTCTTTGGACAAAACCATTATATTATTGCAATCGCAAAATGAATTGCTGCGTCAGCAGGTGGCTGCACAAACGTCTCTCATTGCAATCGAAGTGAAAGCCAAAGAGCTCGGTTTTGCCACATCTCTTTCTACGATCGCCCTGCCTCCTCCCGATGTGGCATATAACCGTCCTCAATAGTTAAATGATACGTATCTGGTCTGTTTTCTCTCTCTTTCTGGTTTTTTTTGGCGTTATTATCACGCGTTTGTTTTACTGGCAAGTCGTTTCTGCTGAAGACCTCCAGCGAAAGGCTGCCTCACAGTATTATTTAGAATTTACGCTTCCGGCCACGCGCGGCGATATCCAGACATCTGACGGCAAGCCGGTTGTGATGAATCAGCCGGCATATTTGGTATTTGCCGAACCCCGCAATATCAAAGACGTACGAACTTTTTCCCGGCTCGTTGCTCCGATCCTTAAAAAAGAACCGGCAGACATTGAGGCTCAACTGACGATTGCGGATCGCGTATGGATTCCGCTTGGACGGAAAGTAGAGACTGCCGTTGCTGATGAACTCAGAAATCTCAAACTAATCGGGTTGGGTTTGGAAAAAGAATCGAAACGGTATTATCCCGAAAGCTCGATGGCTGCTCAACTGATGGGTTTTGTCGGTTCCGACGAGAACGGACGGGACAAAGGCTACTTTGGTCTGGAGGGCTATTACGATCGTGAGTTGCGCGGCAAGGATGGCAAAATTCAGCTGGAAAAAGATGTACGGGGTGCTCCGATCTTAGTAGGAGAGTCCAAGCGCGTTGAGCCGGAAAACGGCAGAAGCCTTGTTCTTTGGCTTGATCGGGTGATTCAGCACTCGGCAGAGGTGCGGCTCAAGCAAGGTTTGGAAAAATACGGGGCCAAAGAGGGCACGGTTGTTATCTTGGATCCCAAAACCGGCGGAGTCTTGGCGATGGCGTCCTACCCTAACTATGACCCGTCTGCCTTCGGCGATTTTGCCAAGGAACTGTATAAAAATCCCGTCGTAGCAGGGTCCTATGAACCCGGATCTACATTTAAAACGCTTGTGATGAGCGCAGGTCTTGACGAAAAAGAAGTGACTCCCTCAACAATTTTTGACGAAAGCGGCCCGGTTCCGATCGGTGAATACACCATCCGTACATGGAATAACCAATACCATGGTCCTATCTCGATGACAAAAGTGATTGAGCATTCTTCCAACGTGGGCATGGTGTTTGTGGGAAAAAAGCTTGGGAAAGACCGATTGCTCAAGCATGTTCATCAGTTTGGGTTCGGGGTACCCACGGATATTGATTTGGAAGACGAAGCATCTGCTGATTTGCGGCCGGATAAAGAGTGGCACGAGATTGATTTGGCAACGGCATCTTTTGGACAAGGTATAGCCGTAACGCCAATCCAGATGGCCCGGGCAGTTGCTGCCCTAGCCAACGATGGATGGCTTATGGAGCCGCGGGTGGTAAAAGAAGTGGTTGACGCCAAAGGAAATCGAGTCACTATTAAGCCAAAAAAGCTCAAACAAGTGGTCAGTTCCGCCACAGCCCACGTGATGGCCGAGATGTTGGTTGCGGCTGTGGACAATGGCGAGGCCAAATGGGCCAAACCAAAGGGCTATCGGATAGCCGGAAAAACGGGCACCGCCCAGATTCCTGTGGCTGGCCATTATGATGACAAAAAGACGATTGCCTCTTTTGTCGGTTTTGCGCCTGCAGATGACCCTAAGTTTGTCATGCTTGTGACCCTTCGCGAACCGACGAGCTCTCCCTGGGGCTCGGAAACCGCCGCCCCGCTCTTTTTTGCGATTGCCAAGGACATTTTTCGCTATTGGGGCATACCTCCGCAATAAAGTGGTATAATTTACGTATGCTTCGGAGCTTCAAAGGGCTTTATCACCTGATTGTTGCGATAGTTGCCAATATTTGGTTTGGTTTTCCCAGCAGGAGGCTGACCGTGGTAGGCATTACCGGTACGGACGGCAAATCGACTACGACCACGATCACCTACGAAATACTCAAAAACGCTGGCTTTAAAACTTCCATGATTACCTCCGTTCATGCAGTTATTGCCGGTAAAGCATACGACACGGGCTTCCACGTGACGACGCCAACGGCCTGGTGGGTGCAAAAGTATCTGCGGGAGGCAGTTAATCACAGGGATACCCATTTTGTTCTGGAAGTGACCTCTCATGCTCTCTCACAGTATCGGGTGTGGGGAGTCAAGTTTGCCGTAGGTGCCATTACCAACGTGACGCATGAACATCTTGACTGGCATGGAACATATGAACAGTATTTGCGCACCAAACTATTGCTGCTTGGCGCATCAAAGATAGCGGTCTTAAACCGTGATGATGCCGACGTCTATGACCAGGCCATGGCAAAATTACGAAACAAAAAAGTCGTTACGTATGGCATCCGCCGCGATGCCATGGTGACAACTAAAACCCATCCATTTACCACGCAATTGCCAGGAATCTTTAATCAATACAATTGTTTTGCTGCGTTGGCAATTTCCGGTGCATTGGGTGTTGATAAGAAAAAAGCAGCTCAAACAATTAAATTTTTTAAAGGAGTGCCCGGTAGGATGGAAGTGATCCAGAGAAAACCATTTGGTGTCATCGTGGATTTTGCCCACACGCCCAATGCCATAACGCAAGTCCTCAAGACCGTCCGGCCGATGACCCAAAAGCGCCTGTTTCATGTTTTTGGCAGTGCGGGACTTCGCGACCGTACAAAACGGCCCATGATGGGCAATGCATCGGCTGAGTTTGCCGACGTGATCGTCTTGACCGAAGAAGATTATCGTACGGAAGGCGTCAATAGCATCATAGAAGAAATCGCTTCCGGCATCCCGCCAACCAAAGAGGTTTATAAATTTCCAAATCGGCAAGTCGCTATTTCGTTTTCACTTCATACAGCCAGTCCTGGTGACCTGGTCATCATTACGGGCAAGGGCCACGAAAAAAGTTTGTGTCGGGGGACAGCAGAGTACCCGTGGAGCGATCAAGACTGCGTCAAAAAAATCCTCAAACAATTATGATGCAAAGACACCTTGGTTTATATCAGTCGACCCTTCTGCAGAGAGTTCCGTCGCTTTTGCATGGTTTTTCAGGAAGAGCGATGGGCAACATGAAAAAGGATTTGGCGGCACGGAAACGTTTTTTTGATGCTGTTGGCATTGATGGGGATGTTACGATATCAGAACAAATTCATGGAGCCGTTGTGTCGTTTGTTGACGGGGCAAAAGAGTCGCCTATAGTGGGATCAGATGGTCTAGTGGTGAATAAAGCAGGAAGAGCTCTTGGAGTTTTTACTGCAGATTGCGTACCGATACTTTGTGTCGATCCAACGTCACGGACCATTGCGGTAGCACACGCTGGATGGCGCGGAACATACGGCAAAATTGCGCAACACGCCGTCGAATCTATGAAGTCTGGAGGAGCTCAAGTTGCCAATATTCTTATCTGGGTTGGACCACACATAGGTATGTGTTGCTACTGGGTTGACCAAGATCGAGCAAAACGATTCGTCGATGGTTTTGGCAAGGATCCGCAAATGGCATCATTTTTTGAAAATTCCTGGCATTTGGATCTTGGATATGTCAATTATCGCCAACTTATTGAATCAGGGATTAAATCAGAAAACATCGACGTTGCGATCACCTGTACCTCATGTCAGCATGACGAATTTTTTTCGTATCGGAAAGACTCAAAAGAAACTTTTGGAGAAATGATGGGGGTGATTGAATGGATATAAATCTTTCGAAGGTAAAAAAAATACATTTCGTGGGAATCAAGGGGATTGCCATGGCCTCGTTGGCGGTTTATGCCAAAGAACGGGGATTTGCGGTGAGCGGGACGGATACCGCGGAAAAGTTTCCTTCTGATGACGTGCTTGCACAAAAAAAGATTATCTCCATGATAGGATTTGATCCGGCACATATTTCCAAAACCTCGCCAGACCTGGTCATCTATACCGGTGCGCACGGTGGGCGGGACAATGGAGAAGTTCAAGAGGCAATTAAAAAAGGAATTCCGGTGTTGCCCCATGGTAAGGCACTTGGGTTGTTCATGACGAGCAAACGCCAGATTTCTGTGGCCGGCAGTCACGGCAAGACGTCGACGACCGCTATGATTGCCACAATTTTGGCGCACGCCGGGTACGATCCATCATATGCCATCGGTTGTGGACAAATTGCGGGACTTGGGTTGCCCGGTCATTATGGTCATGGAGATTGGTTTATTGCTGAGGCAGATGAATACGTCACTGACCCAGGCCATGATGCAACTCCTCGTTTTCTTTGGCAGACTCCGGAAATTCTCGTTGTCACTAACATTGACTATGATCATCCGGACGTGTATGGTTCGCTTAATGATGTTGTTGCCGCGTTTGTTCGTCTCCGTGATAAAGTGACGAGCCGCGGTGAAGTTATTCTTTCTTCTGATGATCCTGCTTGCCGGCCACTCATACGGCGGGAAAATTCTGTGGCCTTAGTGGGATTTAATGGAGCAGATTACGAGGTGAAAAATGTCCATTTTAGCCAAGGGCGGACGTTTTTTGAACTGGAAATGCCGTCAGTTGCAATCGGTGAGTTTATTTTGCAGGTTCCCGGCAGACACAATGCGCTCAATGCCGCCATGGCTGCAGTGGCGGCATACGGTGCCGGTCTATCGTGGCAGGAGGTCCGAGATGGTTTGTTTACATTCAGTGGAGCCAAGCGTCGTTTTGAAAAAATTGGTGCTGTGGGCACAAGTATTTTTTATGATGATTACGCCCATCACCCATCCGAGATTTCCGCCACACTTGACGCTGCGCGTGCGTGGTATCCCAAGCGGAGAATCATTGCGGTGTTTCAGCCGCACACGTATTCGCGGACGAAAGCTTTGCTTGATGAATTTTCCGGCGCGTTTGTTGACGCCGACATGGTTTTAGCAACAGATATTTACGCATCAGCGCGCGAGCAGGATACCTTTGGAGTTTCCGGCGTCATGTTGGCTGAACGGATTGCTAACCGTCATCCAAACGCATTTTTTGCCAAGGACAAGGAGGGCGTCAAAAAACTTCTGTCCGCCAAAACGCAAGACGGAGACGTGGTTATTTTTATGGGAGCGGGTGATATTGGGAATTGGGGAAGAGAGATTGTTGACCAAATATGAATACTAAAATACAGGAACTGAAGAAAATATTAGGAGAACGGGCGAAAGAAAATGAATTGCTCGCTCGATACACCACGTTTAAAGTGGGTGGTCCGGCAGACCTTTTCTATGATGCAAAAACCGCTGATGAATTAACCCAAGCCGTGATTTCCGCGCGAAGGCTTAGTGTTCCAATTTTTATATTGGGTGGAGGCTCCAACATACTCATCGGAGACAGGGGGATGCGGGGACTGGTTGTCAAAAACAGCACCAACGCCATCGTCATGCGCGGGGCTAAGGGCAGCTATAAAAGCGGTCAGTCAACCGGAAAAGTGTTCGTGGAAGCAGAAAGCGGAGTTCTTATCAATAAATTAGTCCGCGACACGATTGAGGAGGGACTCGGTGGGCTAGAAATGCACTTGGGTTTACCCGGCACCGTCGGTGGGGCTATGTTTATGAACTCCAAGTGGACCAAGTCCGAGTCGTATGTGGGCGATGTCGTCTACCAAGCAACCATACTGACTCCTACCGGTGATATGCAGACCGTTTCGCGTGACTACTTTCATTTTGGATACGATCAAAGTGCAATTCAAATAACCGGAGATCTTGTTCTGAAAATAATTTTCGCCTTGACGCCGACTTCCAAAGAGACATTATGGGAAATAGCTAATCAGAGCGTCGCCTATCGACGAGAAAGTCAGCCGCAGGGCGTGATATCTGCCGGGTGCACATTCCGCAATATATCCAAAGCAGAGGCGCTATCCGTTCCAACTCCTAATCACACGACATCAGCCGGTTTTTTGGTTGATCATGCAGGGCTTAAAGGCGCAATTGTTGGTGGCGCACAAATATCGCCAATACACGCTAACTTCATCATCAACCAAAATCATGCCACGGCTGCTGATGTAGTACAATTGATTGAACGAGCCCGCGCCAAAGTACTTGAAAAATTCGGCGTAACACTGGCTGAAGAAGTAGTTAGGGTAGGAGAATTTTAATGGAAAAATTCATTATTAATGGAGGTATTCCGCTACATGGAACCGTGGCTGTCGGCGGGGCCAAAAACGTGGCGCTCAAAACGTTTGTTGCAGCGCTTCTGACCGATGAGCCCGTCGTCATCCACAACGTACCGCTGATTCGAGATGTCACGTACATGATGGATGTGTTGCGCAGCCTAGGGGCGACTATTGAAATTTCCGATCACACAGTGAGGATACAAAATAGCACGTCCGTCACAACTACGGTACCCCTGGAGGTAGGCGCTCGACTTCGCACGTCTTCTATGGTCATTGGTCCGCTCCTTGCACGATATGGTGAGGCAAACATTCCCAATCCCGGCGGCTGCCGTATCGGTGCGCGCCCCATTGATCGGCATATCGAGGGACTCAAAGAGATGGGTGCAGAGATTATATACAATCACGACGACGGATATTTTCATGCAACATCATCCGGTCTTCATGGAACAACGTATCGTTTTCCAAAAAACACCCATACCGGCACGGAAACATTGCTCTTGGCTGCCGTCCTTGCCCAGGGGGAAACAATTCTTGAAAATGCAGCCGAAGAAATAGAAATCGATGATCTCATCAAACTCTTGCAGTCTATGGGTGCAGATATCGCGCGGATTTCTGCTCGGACCATCAAGATTCATGGTGTCAAAAAGCTCCATGGAACAGAATTTACTATCATGCCGGATCGGAATGTGGAAGTAACGTTTGCTCTGGCTGCCGCAATCACCGCAGGAAAGATTACGGTTCAAAACTCGCAAAGACACAACATCCGGTCATTCCTTAGCGCGTTGGGTTCTGCCGGGGGTGTCACGGGAGAAGTGGATGAGCACACAACCACGTATTCGGGCAACGGGAACTATAAGCTGACATCCATCGTTACCGCGCCTGACCCAGGATTTATGACTGACTGGCAGGCGCCGTGGGCAGTCTTTATGACGCAAGCCAGCGGAAGATCCGCCATTCACGAAACGGTGTTTGAGAGTCGTTTTTCCTATGTTTCGGAACTGAAAAAGATGGGCGCAGAGATAGAATTTTTCGATCCGCCGGTCGAAGATCCAGAAGCGTTTTATAATTTTAACTGGAACGATCATCCGGACGGCTATCACCAGGGGATTAAGATACTAGGACCGACCATTCTTCATAACGCGATTTTGGAAATTGACGATCTGCGGGCAGGCGCAACGCTCGTTTTGGCAGCACTTGCGGCTAAAGGTGAAAGCTATGTTCACGGAGTAGAAATTTTAGACCGGGGCTATGAAAATTTTGAAAAAAGTCTCAAAAATCTCGGAGCAAACATTGAGCGAGTAAAGGAGGAAGTATGAAGAATGGTTTTTCAGTCGTATTACTTGCTGCAGGAATGTCTTCCCGTTTCTGGCCATTGTACGAGAAGTTTGCATTGCCGATGTTTGGTAAGCCGCTTATTTTGCATGAAATTGATCACATACAACGCTTACGGCCCAAGGGCATCGTAGTTGTTGCAAATGAATCTAATGTATCAATGCTTCGGTCGATACTTGGTAAACAGTACAAGCTTGTTGATTTAGTGGTGCAAAAAGGTGAAGGACAGGGAGCCGCTCTTGTTGCGGCTGCTGAAAAAATATACGGTCCAACGCTGATAGTAAATAGTTCTGATGTTTATTCATTCGAACTTCTTGATCAACTTGTTGCCAAATGGCAAAAGCAGCGTGGCATGTTGATTACTGCACGAAAAGTCACTCATTATTATCCAGGTGGATATCTCAAACTTCACGAAAACGGTAGTGTCGAGCGTATTATCGAAAAGCCAGATCCTGCCGATGTGCCAAGCGATTTGGTTCGCGTCGTAGCGGAGATGGCGCCTTCATTACAAGAACTTGCAGATGCGTATTTACCGGATGATGACCCAAAAGAAGGTGAAGTTGCTATTCTTAATCGACTCATCTCGAAAGGACATACGTGTGACACATTTGTGACCAATGAATTTTGGACCCCAATAAAATACCCATGGCACCTTCTTGATGTCCTTGAGTACTTTTTGGGAATTCTGACACCGCAACGCGGTAAAAATTTAGTACTTGCCGATAATGTGCATATTTCAGGGACAGTCTATTTGGGCGATAATGTGAAGATTTTTGAAAACACCAAGATCACGGGTCCGTGCTACATCGGCAATAACACGATTATCGGAAACAACAATATCATTCGCGCCAGTCATATCGGGGCCAACTGTGTGACGGGGTTTAATACCGATATAACACGAAGTTACATCGGCGATAATTGTTGGTTTCACAGTAACTACATAGGCGATTCGGTGCTTGAGGGGAATGTCAGCTTAGGATCGGGAACGGTATTAGCTAATTTTAGGTTTGATGAAGGGGAAATATATTCGACTGTTAAAGAAGAGCGAGTGAATACTAAGCGAACGAAGCTTGGCGCAATAATCGGAAAAAACGTGCGCGTTGGTGTCAATACGAGTATCATGCCCGGAATAAAAATCGGCACGAACAGCCTCATCAGTGCTGGGATAGTCGTTGATTGTGATATTGCCGAAAATACATTTTGTTACGGCAAAACGGAACTCGTTTTGAAAAAAAATGAGCGATAAAACGAAACCGCCAATTGTCGTGCTTCACGGATGGGGACTGACCGGCGACACATTTTCTCCTTTAGTTGAGGCTTTGCGAGGGCTTGGGTATCAGGCCGAGTCACTGGATTTTCCCGGCTTTGGAGCTGCTCAGCTTCCTGAAAAATCTTGGGGATTGAAAGAATACGCAGAGTTTCTGGATAAATGGCTCCAAAAACGAAACCTCAAAAATCCTTTGTTGTTTGGCCATTCGTTCGGCGGACGGGTAGCGCTCAAATTTGAGCAACTTTATCCCGGCAGAGTCACGGCTCTTGTTTTGAGTGGAACACCAGGCTATACGCCGGCGTCTTTGTGGAGAATGATATTTGGGTTTGTATTTAGCAAGCTTGGAGGTGCGTTATTTTCTCTTCCGTTATTAAATCTTATAGAAGATCCTACCCGTTTGTTTTGGTACCGGCTCATCGGCGCAAAAGATTTTTTGCGCCCACAAAAAGTCATGCGTGACACGTTTAAAAAAATTGTAACGGAAAATCTGGTTGCTCCGATGCGTTCAGTTCGTTGTTCATGTCTTCTTGTGTGGGGTGAGGACGATCGTATGGTCTCCGTCGGTATTGCCCGTCGGATGGAACGAACGATACCAGGCGCAAAACTTATCGTGATTGCCGATGCACGACATGGCGTGCCATTCAAAAAAGCAAACGAGGTTGCGGCAATCGTGAATGAGTTTGTCAGGTCAATATGAATATCATTCTTCTTTTGATTTCCGTTCCCTGGACAATCCGTTTGGTTGGCAATCTTCTTTCCTACGTGCACCTCTGGTATGTCAAAGAGTACCGCTGGGATCGGATGTGGATTCACCTTCACACCAAGCAAGGTAGACTCATTTTGTTCCCCGCCCGACGAATACCACCACTTTCGCCCAAGGCGGTCGTTCTATTTTTTTCAACATTTCTTGCATGCGGCGCTCTTTTTTTTCTTCTCCCCGTTCATCCGCTCCTTGCGTTGTTTGTTTTAGATATTGCGCTTTTTCCGATTACGGCACTCCTTGTCCTTCTCATGAAACTTCCGACGACACTTTATCATGAGTATAAAATTGCACAAGCGCTTGCCAAGTTTGGTGCACAGTCAAAAATGACGGTGATCGGCATCACCGGTAGTTTTGGCAAAACGTCGACCAAGGAAAACCTGGCGACTATTTTGGGTTCGAAATATAAAGTTCTTAAAACTGAAGCAAGCAAAAATTCACCGATTGGCATAGCCGAGACCTTACTCGAAAAACCTACGTCTACTTACGATGTGTTTGTAGTGGAGATGGGGGCTTATAAAAAGGGCGAGATTGCAAGGATGTCTCAAATGGTCAAACCGAAGATAGGCATTATCACTGCTATAAACACCCAACATCAGGATCTTTTTGGCACGATCGAAACCACAATGAAGGCAAAGTATGAGCTTATTAGCGGTTTAGTGGGTAAGCGGATTGCGATTTTTAATGCGGACAACAAATATACGCGGCAGATGGCACAATGGGCAGTTAAAGATGGCTGTCGTGTGTGGCTCTACGCAAAAGAAAATTATAAACTGCTAAATGCAGAAAAGATTTTTCGTGCAGAAAACATAGTATCTGATCTTGCCCATGTGGCGTTTGACGTATGTGTGGAAAAAAGTCGAGTGCATGTGTCTGTAAATGTTCTGGGAGAACATCAAGTGAGTAATATACTTGCTGCAATAGCAGGTGCGGTAGCCGGAGGAATGACTCTCAATGATGCAGTTAAAGCTGCAGGAAGTATTCGTCACAATCCCAAAACTTTAGAGTTGATTCCGGGAATCAACGGGTCAATCTATATCAATGATACGTTCAACAATAATCCTGATGCGGCCAAGGCAGCGCTTGCAGTACTTGCAAAGGCGAGCGGCCGAAAGATTCTCGTATTTCAGCCGATGATTGAGCTTGGATCATATGCTCGAGCAAGTCACAATGAGGTTGGTAGAGAAGCGGGAAGAGTTTGTGATGACATCATTCTGACGAATGGCAATTTTGCTGATGACTTTATTGCCGGCGTGCACTCGTCAAGTCCAGAGAAAAATGTTGTAATTTTGTCTCCGATTGAGACGGCAAAATTTATCCGCGGCACGGGCAAAAAAGACGACGCGGTACTTTTTAAAGGAAAAGAAGCAGAGTTTGCCTTTCGGCTTCTCATATGATTTCTCCTTCCTTGTCCCCAAATACAGATTACCATGATGTGCTGCAATCCCTTCGAATGCTGATTTCTCCAACCCAATGGAAAGAAGGGAGTGCGCTGACGTGGGCGAGGCAGTGGTTTAGTCAGCGTCTTGCAGAAGGGGAGTTGGCGTTTTTTAACAGCGGCAGGTCCGCGCTTTTGGCACTTTTGCAAGCATTTGGCATCAAGGTAGGGGATGAGGTGCTCGTGCAGGCTTTTACCTGTGTTGCGGTGTCCAATAGTGTTTTATGGGTGGGAGCCAAACCCGTGTATGTGGATATTGATGAGACTTACAATATGGATCCGAAAGATGCGGAGAACAAAATTACAAAAAAGACAAAAGCGCTGATCATTCAGCACACCTTTGGAATTCCGGCTCAAGCAGACAAGCTCCTTTCGCTTGCAAAAAAGCACAACCTTCCGGTGATTGAAGACTGTGCTCACGCCCTTGGCGTAGCCTATCATGGCAAAAAGTTAGGTACACTCGGCGACGCCTCGTTTTTTAGTTTTGGCAGAGACAAGGTCGTGTCGAGCGTGTGGGGAGGAGCGTCATACATTAATGACAAATGCCAAATTCCAAATGCCAAATGGAAATTAAGAGAAATCGAAAAAAAATTACAATACCCATCATTTTTTTGGATATTTCAGCAATTGTTGCACCCGATCGCCTTCTCTCTCATTCTCCCGTCGTACAATATTGGAGTGGGGAAGGCAATTCTGGTTGCATTGCAAAAAATGAAATTGCTTTCATTTCCGGTCTATCCGGAAGAAAAAAGTGGTCAACAACCCGATGAGTTTCCGAAACGATATCCAAACGCGCTAGCGGCGCTTTTAAAAGTTCAACTCACAAAATTGGATCAATTACTTCAACAGCGCCGCGCTTGCGCACAACAATACTGGACAGCATTAAAATCGCATCCAGAAGTTCAATTATTGCCATTTTCCAAAGAAGCCGGCTGGTTGCGGTTTCCCATTCAAGTTGACGATCCGGAGAAATTGCTATCACGGGCCAAACAATCGGGCATATTGCTCGGCAACTGGTATCACAACACCATCGATCCGACTGGTGTTGATTATGAGGCGATTGGTTACAAAGCAGGTTCGTGTCCCAAAGCCGAATTTGCCGCCCGCCACATCATCAATCTGCCGACAAATGTTATCCCAGAAGAAGCTAGTATAATACTATCGTATGTTTAATTGGGTAGATTATGTCATCGTCGGTGTGGCTATTTATTATAGTTTGGAAGGATGGCGGACCGGCTTGCCGTACCTTCTGACGAGCCTTGGTTCTTTTTTGGCGTCCCTGTGGTTAGCCGTCAAGTTTCACACACAGGTTGGGAATTTTTTAGGAGAAAAATTCGGATTACCGGCGCTTTGGACCACAGTATTGGGGTATCTGATCGTTGCGCTGGCAAGCGGGGCGATCATTTCTGAAATTTTGGCGCAACTGGTGGCGCGGCTTCCGAAAAAAGCAAACTCGTCTGTTGCCAGCAAAGCTGCTGGCGCGTTAGCGTCGGCCGTCAAGGGGCTGGTCATCGTAGCATTCATATTATTGGTTATCCTTTCATTACCTCTTCGCGGGAATATTAAAAATGACATTAAAGCCTCCGTGTTGTCAACTCATCTTGTTCGGCTTGCGGAACGGTATGGCGGGTCAGTCAAATCCTCGCTGGATGAGGTTACAGAACAAGTACAGCGTTTTTTGACGATAGAGCCGAATTCCAAAGATCGGGTTGCTCTTGATGTGGCGCCAAAAGCAAGTGATCTGTCTGTTGACGCTCCATCGGAGGAAAAAATGATTGCGTTGGTTAATGGCGAGCGGGCAAAGTCGGGAGTTGAGACTTTACGGTTGGACACTTCTCTGTGGCAGGTAGCCCGCAAACACAGTCGCGATATGTTTGAGCGGCGTTATTTTTCTCACTATGACTCAGAGGGACATGATGCCAGCTATCGCATGGATGGTGCCGGAATTTCTTATACGATTGTCGCAGAAAATTTGGCGTATGCGCCTGATGTAACCATTGCCCATAAGGGGCTCATGGAAAGCGAGGGACACCGGCGCAATATATTGGACAGCCAGTTCCATCGCGTCGGTATCGGCATCGTAGACGGCGGATCCAATGGCAGAATGTTTACTCAATTATTTGCGGATTAATATATGTCTTATGAACTTGCTACGATAATTTCACGAAAAGAATGGGATTCATTTTTTTTGGACCACGGACAGTACGCTTTTTTTCAAAGTTGGTTGTGGGGACAATTGCAAGAAAGATTGGGTTTTCAGGTATGGCGCTATGGCATATACGAGGGGAAAACATTACGAGGTATTGCGCTGGTCGTCAAGGTTGTCGCACGACGTGGCTCGTTCCTTCAAATCAGACATGGACCGATTTTTGACACGCAAGGTAAAGAACAGTGGAAGTGGTTTCTGACAGAGATAAAAGCACTTGCCAAAAGCCAAAATGTCTGGTTTATCCGGTTAAATCCTCTTATAGAAAACTCAATAGATAATCGAACTTTTTATTATTCCTTGGGATTGAAGCCAGCAGCCATTCATGCGATGGACGCCGAATATACATGGGTCTTGCCGCTAGAAAAAAGCCAGGAGGAATTGCTTTCGGGAATGCGAAAGACGACTCGGTACGAAATTCGCCGTGCCATCAATGCGGGTGTCACGATAGAAAAGACGACTGACCCGGCACAATTGAAGCTATTTTTCTGTCTCTATGACGAAACAATGAAGCGCCAAGATTTTGTCCCCAATCGTGGGATTGCCGAGGAGTTCGACGTATTTGCCAAGGAAGGAAAAGCGTTGCTGCTCTTGGGTTCTTATCAGGGGAAGATTTCGGCAGCCGCTATCGTCTTGTTTGATAGCAATCAAGCGATCTATCATTACGGGGCCTCGATCCCTTCAGATGTTGGGGTATCCTATCTGGTACAGTGGGAAGCAATCTGTGAGGCAAAAAAACGGGGGATTTTACAGTACAATTTTTGGGGTATAGCTCCACAAGACAATCCTCGTCATCCTTGGCGAGGAATAACATTGTTCAAAACTGGGTTTGGAGGCAGTGTCCACGAATATATTCACGCGCATGACCTACCAATATCCCCTCAGTATATCATTCCAAGATTTATTGAGACATGGCGACGGTGGCGTAAGGGATATTAATAGCGTATACTTTATTTTTAATGAAAGAATTACTTCGGAAGCACCATATTTCAATAAAAACCGCTTTTTCCGGACTTGTTTGGGCTCTGACTACGCAGCCAAACTTTCGCATTCATCTTTTTGTGTCGGCGGTGGCATTAAGCTCCGCTTTCTTTTTGAGAGTTAGCAAAGTTGAATTGATTATTATTGTCTTTACTGTGATGCTGGGTTTGGTTGCAGAGATGATCAACACAGCTATTGAATCGGTTACGGATCTGGTGACGAGCGAGTGGAAAAAGGAAGCAAAAATTGCCAAAGATGTATCTGCCGGCATGATGTTGACCGTGGCTATCGGAGCAATTGTTGTGGCAGCCATCATTTTTTGGCCATACGTTTTTGGTTAATCCTATGAACCTTCTTCTTGGCGTCGTTTTATTTTCGTGGTTCGTGTCCAGTTTGCTTTATATCCCCTTCATACGGATTCTTTATACCTTCAAGATGCGGAGAATGCGGCAGGACACGCGGGACGCGTTCAACAAACGAACACCAATTTTTGACTCACTTCACCAGGCCAAAGTAGGCACACCCGTCGGGGGTGGCTTACTCATCATTGTCCTTACGACGATTCTTTTTCCATCGATTCTTTTGTTGATTAAATATTTTTGGATCCCTATCACGTCTGTTTATCCGTTACTTTCGGAGGTAAAGATTATTTTGTTCACCTTTGTTTCTTTTGGATTGCTTGGATTTTTAGATGACGCCAAAAAAACGTTTGCCCTGCAGGACAAAGAGTTTTTCGGGCTACGGCTTCGACATAAATTAGTCCTTGAGATCGTTCTGGCTACTATCGTTAGCGTCTGG
This sequence comes from Candidatus Woesebacteria bacterium, assembly GCA_020057765.1. GTDB lineage: Bacteria > Patescibacteriota > Microgenomatia > UBA10105 > UBA927 > JAGVFE01. The sequence continues at coordinate 19,955 of JAGVFE010000093.1, forward strand.
CTCCTGACGGATTTAAAAATTGATATTCTTTATATTCCACTTCTGGGAGTTTTCCATTTGGGGTGGTGGTATGTGCCCTTTGCGGTCTTTACTATCATCGGTTTTTCTAATGCGTACAACATTACCGACGGACTCGATGGATTGGCAACAGGGTTGCTGATGATTGCGCTGACTGCGTTTTGGATAGTATCAGCATCCATTTTAGATACGCCCTTGTCTTTATTTATCGCACTTTGGATGGGAGGGCTTATTGCCTTCCTTTATTTTAATATATACCCCGCGCGTATTTTCTTGGGCGACGTGGGCGCATTATCTTTTGGTGCCACGTTGGCGGTAATCGGTTTGCTCTTGGGTAAGGCGCCTGTGCTATTAATAATTGGAGCTCCGTTTATAGTAGAAGTTGCTTCGTCATTTGTTCAGCTAAGCTGGAAGAAGCTTTTTGGCAGGAAACTTTTTGCGGTGGCTCCACTTCACTTGTGGCTGCAGCACAAAGGGTGGCCGGAGCCAAAAGTCGTCATGCGGTTTTGGACCATAGGGATAGTCTGTGCACTCTTCGGGTTGTGGCTGGCCATTTTGACAAAATCAGCATGATCCGGCGAATTCATAAAAGCAGTAAAGCTCCTCCTGATCGTTGGCTCTTTGCAATCGTCGGAATTCTTTCATTTTTCGGCATTCTGATGGTCTATGATTCATCTGTCGCCATTGCCATCCGCGAATTTGCCGATCAGTATTATTTCGTCAAAGAGCAATTCCGCTGGCTCATCATCGGTTGGTTTGTGTGTAGTTTTTGTACACTGTTTGACTATCATAGATGGTACAAATTAGCGCTGCCCCTTCTTGGGATTACAGTAGTACTTCTTCTTGCTGTATTTTTTCCGGGTATCGGGGTCCGCGCGCTGGGCGCGAATCGATGGATTAATCTCGGATTTTTTATACTGCAGCCTGCAGAGCTGGCCAAATTTTCCATCGTTGTCTACCTTGCCGCGTGGTTTTCCGTCAAGGAAAAAGGCAGATTTCTCGCATTTTTGATCCTCATTGCTATGGTTTTTGGTCTTGTCATCATTGAACCAGACATGGGCACTGCAGCAATCATATTGCTCATCGCCCTGTCACTATATTTTTTTTCCGGTGCACCACTGTGGCACTTTGGGATGCTTTTGCCCATTTTGGCAGTGGGATTTATTGGCCTTGCCGTCGTTTCTCCGTACCGCATGCAACGACTTACCTCGTTTATCAATCGGGAACATGATCCGCTTGGGGCATCCTACCAGATCCGGCAGATCCTTTTGTCGCTTGGATCCGGTGGCGTTTTTGGTTTGGGATTGGGACAATCGCGGCAAAAGTATGAATATCTACCGGAGGCAAATACAGACGCGATCTTTGCCATCATCGGCGAAGAACTCGGCTTCATTGGTGCCATAGGAGTCATTTGTTTCTATGCTATGTTGCTTTGGCGGGGATTTCGGATAGCCAAAGAGGCACCGGATCGATTTGGTCAGCTATTGGCAGCCGGCGTAACTTCGTGGATCGGGATTCAGACGACACTCAATTTGGCCGCTATGGTGGCCATCATGCCGCTTACCGGAATTCCTTTACCTCTGATATCATACGGGGGTTCGAGTTTGGTTAGCGTGCTTGCAGGTCTTGGCATTTTGCTCAATGTCAGTAGGCAACGGAAAGTCAGTTGATATGACAAAAAAACATACGATATTTATAACCGGCGGACATGTCACACCGGCAATTGCCGTCATTGAAGAAATCCGCAAGCGCAAATTCCCGTGGCAGATTATTTTTGTCGGCAGAAAAAATGCACTCGAGGGCGAAAAATCTGTATCGGCAGAATATGACGTGATTACGGGAATGGGCATATCCTTCTTGCCCTTGGTTGCTGGTAGGATTAGTCGTGTCTTGACGCCATTTTCTTTTTTATCGTTGCTTAAAATTCCATTCGGATTTCTCCAGGCATCTTGGTATGTGCTGTCGCACCGCCCAAAACTCATTATATCTTTTGGGGGTTATGTAGCGGTGCCGGTGGCTATGGCTGCAGCATTTTTTAGTATTCCTGTTGTAACACATGAGCAGACACTTCGTTTGGGTTTGGCCAACCGTATTATCGGTCTTTTTGCTAAAAAAGTTTTTTATAGTTTCGTTACCGGGTTGCCGATGCGACAGGAGTTGTTTCATCCGCCGGCAAAACCTACATTTGTAGTTGCCAACAATAAACCAATTCTTTATATTACCGGCGGTTCAACTGGAGCTGTATCCTTAAATGAACGACTAGCCCCATTGATGAAAGATTTGCTGGACACCTGGTGCATCATTCATCAGTTAGGGCAGCAATCTCATAGAGAGGCGCTTGGTGATACCTATATCACCGCTCCCTATTTTTCAACATCAGATGTTGCATGGATATATAAACATGCTACCCTGATTATCTCAAGAGCTGGAGCAAACACCGTTTGGGAACTAGCGGTGCTTGGCAAAATTGCGCTCCTTATTCCGCTTCCGTGGTCTGCCGAAAATGAGCAACTCAATAATGCCCGGTGGTTAGCCGATAAAGGATCTGCCATCGTGTTGGAACAAAAAGATGCGACGTCAGAAAGACTCAAGGAGGTTTTAGACGGAATGGTCAAGCAAAAAAGCGAGCTTTTGGCTGCCGCAAAGACGTTGCAACCAGATATGCCTCGTGATGGAGCAAAACGGATGGTTGAGGAGATTGCTACAATGGTTGTCGGATGAGTGCTTCGGTCATGTTTCGAAAATTTGGTCGTCCTGCCGTCTTGGTAGTTGCCGCATTGATACTCAGCGGTGTTGTGTTTTGGGTGGTGACCAGCGCGTTTACTCTTACGAGGGTAGAAGTTGTAGGCGACGGCGTAGGTCTGACCATCGATCAAAAAAAGTTACCCAAAAATCTATTATTGCTTCCTACCGATAAGCTCCAGGCAAGCCTGATCCGGCAATATCCGCTCCTTTCATCGATAAAAGTGACCAAGCGGTATCCGCACACACTCATCATTGCCGCAGTCACACGCAAACCCATTGCACGAATCACCACGGCGTTCGGCATTTTTCTACTCGATCCTGATGGAGTAATAGTCGATGAGAAAAAATCATCAGACAGCCTGCCGATTCTAGACATGCCGGTTGCATCCATCGCCATCGGTTCCAAACTATCAGATCCTGCAGTCGTAACGGCCCTTGGTCTGTTGGCAATAATTAATCCAGCGATCAACATAGAGCGTATTGCTATCAACAACGGCACATCGCTAGTTGCCAAAACACCAACAACAGACATACTAATTACTCAAGATGCCAACACAGAGGCCATTGCGACTACTTTACAAACGCTCTTTGAGGGGTTTAGAATAAAAGGTACACTGCCCACGCGGATTGATCTCCGTTTTGATAAACCGGTTGTCACATTTTAAATCATGGCTCGCGATCGCATCGTTTCCGGCATAGACGTCGGCACTTCAAAAATCACTACCCTCATTGCGTCAGCCAATGATGATGGGTCGGTCAATGTCCTTGGAGTTTCCACCGTACCAAGCAAAGGCATTCGGAAGGGACAAGTCGTCAATATTGAGGAAGCAACTGCGGCAATTTCGTCCTCGGTTGAGGCCTCCGAGCGCATGGCAGGAACCACGGTTGCCTCAGCAGTCATCTCTGTGGGTGGCAATCATATTGCTTCCATCAATTCCCATGGCGTGGTAGCAGTTGCTGAACCGGATAAAGAAATTACACCAAACGATGTCAAGCGTGTCATTGATGCGGCCAAGGCCGTGCAGCTGCCGCAGTCGCGTGAAATCCTCCATGTGCTGCCGCGCGGCTACATAGTCGACGGACAGGAGGGAATCGTCGATCCGGGTGGAATGTCGGGTGTGCGGCTTGAAGTAGATACCCATTTGGTCACAGGTGGGGCTACTGCGGTGCGGAATTTGTATAAATGTGTGGAGGAGCTTGGTGTAGAAGTTGCGGCAGTTGCTTTTGGCGGATTGGCCTCTGCCTATTCCTCAACAACGGAAACGGAAAGAGAATTGGGCGTCGTGGTTATTGACATCGGCGGCGGTACCACTGATGTGGCAATTTTTGTCGATGGAGCGCTTTCGTATTCCTCCGTTGTTCCAATCGGAGCAATCAACATCACCAAAGATATTGCCGCAGGTATGCGCGTGTCGTTGGAAAGTGCAGAGAAAATAAAATTATTGCTCGGCCAATCACCCAAGTTTCCAACCCTTCCGAGCGAAGTCGAGGAAAAAGCCAAACCCAAAAAGACTGAGTCGGAAGAAGATTTGGACCTGCGGGGACTGGGGTTGCCTGAAGAGATGACCACGGTATCCAAAAAAACGCTCGTGGAGGGTATCGTTAAACCCAGACTCAATGAAATATTTACCATGGTAGGGCTCGAGATAAAACGGAGCGGCTTTGGGGACTTACTCCATCCGGCCTAGTGCTTGCCCGCGGCGGAGCACTTACCGTGGGAGCCGTTGAAGCGGCCCGGCGCAACTTGGCCATGCCGGTCCGCGTGGGTATGCCTATGTACATGTCCGGACTCATCGATGAGATCAACTCGCCGGCGTTTTCAACAAGCGTTGGATTGCTCCTTTACGGAACCAAATCAGGAAAAACTGAATTCGGTACATCGCTTTCGGGACTGTCAAAAGTAAAAGATCGTATAAAAATTGCAGGTGTTGCCGGAAAAGTGGTAGATTTGATAAAGTCCTTTTTACCCTAAACCTTTATGTTAATTAAACCCGATATTGCCCGGTTTGCAAAAATTAAAGTCATCGGCATCGGTGGAGCGGGCTGCAACGCAATCAGCTCCATGATCACGGTTGCCCAAATTACCGGAGTGGATTTTTTGGGTATCAATACGGATGCGCAAGCGCTCCTGACGTGCCAAGCGACGGCCAAAGTGCAAATTGGCGAAAATATCACCCGAGGGCTTGGCGCCGGCGGCAATTCGGAGGTTGGCAGACAAGCAGCGGAGGAATCCCGCGAAAAACTCACCGAGTTTTTGCGCGATACGGACATGGTGTTTTTGACCTGCGGTGAAGGCGGCGGCACCGGGACGGGTGCAACACCAGTGATTGCCGAAATTGCCAAAGAATTAGGAGCGTTGACCGTTGTGGTAGTTACCAAGCCGTTTCATTTTGAAGGCACGCGCAGGATGGTGACGGCAGAGGAAGGCATCCTTAACCTCAAAGATAAAGTAGATACTCTTATTGTGATTCCCAATCAGCGATTACTTGAAGTCATTGACAAGAAGATGACGCTACTTGAGGCATTCCGGGTTGCGGATTCGGTCCTTTCGCAGGGCGTGCAGGGAATTGCGGATCTTATCACCATGCCTGGACTCATCAACGTGGATTTTGCCGATGTGCGGGCCATCATGACCAATGCCGGCTCTGCGTTGATGGGCATTGGGAGCGGAGTTGGCGAAAATCGTGCCTCAACAGCTGCAAGGACCGCCATTTCCTCGCCACTTCTTGAGATGTCGATTGAGGGAGCCAAGGGAGTGCTCTTTAATATTACCGGCGGACCTGATTTGACGATGGCGGAAGTGGATGAGGCAGCCAAACAGATTGCCGCAGTAGTGGATCCGGATGCCAATATCATCTTCGGAGCAACCATTGACGAGCATATGGTTGATCAGGTGAAAATTTCCGTTATCGCTACGGGATTTGATGAAACGAAACGCCGACTACGGGAACTGACTGGAAAGCCACGGGATCCGGCCGGGGCATACGCGACGGGTAAGCCGCCGGTATTTACCAAAACCGTCACCTCGTATCAAACACCAACAGATGGGAGCCAATCTCCCGTGCAACCAGCAACAACATTCGTTCCATCAACCGCAGCCGATGACTTGCCGCCAGAAGAAGACGAATTTGATATCCCGGCATTCTTGAGACAAAGAAGCTAATCATCATTGGTAACTTTTCCGTTTATCATCGTATAATACGAAGGTAGAGGGATTTTTTTATGCAAAAATCGTATTTTGAATCTGTGACGCCGAATGTCAACTTCCCCGAGCTTGAGGAGCGGGTGATTGCGTATTGGAAAAAGAATAAGATTTTTGAAAAATCCATCGAGTCGCGGCCAGCTGACAAGACGTGGACATTCCTTGATGGCCCGCCGTTTATCACCGGATTGCCGCACTACGGCACGCTTCTCTCCAGCATCCCGAAGGATCTTTTCCCCCGCTATAAAACCATGCAGGGGTATCGCGTGCGCCGCGTATGGGGCTGGGACTGCCACGGCTTGCCGGCAGAAAACAAAGTGGAAGAAAAGTTAAAAGTAAAAAGGAAAAAGGAAATAGAGGAAAAAATAGGGGTGAAAAAATTTATCGATGAGTGCAAAGCCTACGTAAAAAACGTCTCGAGCGAATGGGAGTGGTACGTGGATCACATCGGCCGATGGGCGGACTTTACCAACGCCTACAAAACCATGGATATGCCCTATATGGAAACAG
>JAGVFE010000041.1 GCA_020057765.1 Candidatus Woesebacteria bacterium
CTTCCCCGGGTTTTCCGTTCGCGTACAGCGAAGAAAAAAACTTTGCGAGCGAAATCTGCAGCACTGAAGATGCAGAATTAATAATGTAAAAAAGCGATAAAAGCGCTGTCAGTTCCCCATATTGTTCCGGGCCTAAAATACGGCCGACGATAAGATGGAATAGATACGCGAGTACATTTGCTCCCATCGAACCTACCATCACCACCGCACTCCCCCGCACTACCGCATGTCTAGTAAGACCAATGAAATATTTAATGACGCGAACCATACATTATGGAAAAATCCTATAGCGTATAAGCGTCCAAAGCGCAACCACGCCATCCCGCCAGGTCAGTTTTTTTCCTTCGGAAAATTTTCGGCCGAAATAGGAAATCGGTACTTCATAAATTTGATACCCCCGCTTAAGAAATGCTACCGTAATTGCCGGTTCAAAATCAAAACGCTTGGCGGTAATGGTAACACCGTCCAAAATACTTCGGCGGAATACTTTATATCCGGTTTCCATATCAGTGATATTGGTGTTGTATAACAGATTGGTCATAAGTGTGACGAACTTATTTCCGAGCGCGTACAGATACATCGTCGATAGATGCGGCCCGAGGAATCGTGACCCATACACGACCATCACACGCGGGTCGGCAAACGGAGCAAGAAGTGTCAGATAATCATTTGGGCTATATTCTAAATCAGCGTCCTGAACGATCACTATGTCGCCCTGTGCCTTTTCAAACCCGACGGCTAAAGCCGCCCCCTTTCCCTGATTTTTCTGTCGACATATCACGGTGCACTTTTTTTCCCAAATCTTTAGCGCACCGGGTGTTCCGTCTGTTGATCCGTCATCCACAACGATGACTTCCTTCTTCCAGCCGGAAAGTTTAGCACGAAACACCCGCCGAAGAACTTCGCCGATAGTGTCTCCTTCATTGTAAACAGGAACAATAATAGAGAGAGTTTTCATAATGCCCTATCACGCCAACGCTTTTTCATAGCTCGCCACCGTTTTTGTAGCAACCGACTTCCAGCTAAATTTATTTACCCATGCTAATTCCTCATGTATAAGTTTCTCTCTTTCGTCTGTGTTCATGGCTACTACCCGAAAAATTCCGGATGCAATATTTTCTGGGTCATTTGGCTCTACCGCTATTGCTGGTCCCCCTATTTCCCTAAGACTTGCCACGTAAGAACAAACCACAGGGCAGCCGCATGCCATAGCCTCCAAAACAGGCAGACCAAATCCCTCATAAAAAGAGGGCTGGACGTAAACCGATGCGAGATTATAGATAGCCACCAGATCTTCCTCCGGAACAAAGCCAAGTTTCTTAACACGCTTGGCAAGCCTCAATGAAGCAATATGCTTGTTTAATAGCCTCATTTCAACAAGGGATTTGTCTTCAAACGCTTTTCCAACCAAAACAAGATCAAACTTCAGCCTGTGCAACGCATCAAGTAATCCATGTACATTCTTGTTCCAATTTACGTCTCCAACATACAGAACAAATCTATTCGGTAATTTGTATTTTTTCCTGATTTTTTCAAGTTTTTTCTTATTTGATATGACGCCAAAAATTGGCGCAGGGGCCAAGGGAACAACGTCGATACGGTCGTTTGACAACCCAGCAAGTCGATGGATGTCCACTTTTGATTGCCCTGAGTCAGTAATAATTCGTTTAGCGCCCATCAGTGAAAATTTTTGCATCCGCCATTTGAGCAATCCTTTTATTCCCGGTGGAAATTTGTCAGGAAACACCAATGGTATAAGGTCGTGAACGGTGACTATAGTCCGTTTTGTCTTTCGTAAAGGAAGTGTCAGAAAAAAAGGATCGAAGTAAGGATAATGGACTAAATCGACATTTTTGGGTACTTTTATTCCCCGAGTAAAAAAAGTGTACGAATGTTTCTTTTCGTATTTTTGTAGCGCTTCAATGAGATTCTTTGCATAAGAGCCGATCCCCCGAGTCTTATGCTCTGTTGACAATGGAGCGATATCTATGGCGATGTGCATTAAATTCGAGTATAAACCATCCCACAAGCCAAAACAAACTCAGAAATGAGATCGCATTCGCCATTCTTCGAAGCGATGTTTCGGTGAAACGCACTGATACTTGCCACTGGCCCGGCAAAACCGAAAACGTTATTGTCCCGTCATGTTCGTAGTCGACCAATACTGCTTTCCCGTTGATGAGCACTTCCCAACCTGGGTAGTAAAGGGTATTAATTCGTATACGACTTTCCGTGTTAGTCGTAACGGAAAACTCATACAGAAGCGGCGAAGTTGTCAATCCGGTTGCTTTGGCGTCCCCGTTGACAACTTCTATTTTCTGTGCCGGTCTATCCTTCTTCCAATCAGACCAGCGAGTAGAAAATGTATTGCCCATAGATGATGTACCATCAGTAAAATTTTGCCGTGTAAGGTAAAATTCATCAGAACGAAGAGCATAGACCACTGGATTGGCGTAAGGGTAAGCAAAAACTACGGCACCAACAGCTAAAGCAACGGCGAGAAAAGCATGGCGAAGACGAGCAACAAGATATGCAGCAAAGAATGCGGTCGCCGGAAGAAATAGAGACAACAGTCTCCATGGATATTGGATATACGAAAGAAACGGTATTCGTTCCCAAATCGGAATGCTCATTTCCTGCATAAGAAAAAAAGCCACACTGCACAAAAGAAGAAAAAACATTGATAATACCTTCTTTCCTTTCTCATCCTTTTTATTTCTCCAAATCAGGAAGAAAAACCCGACGAGCACCACAAAAAGCGGCATTAATCCTATCTGGAATGACATCTCATCTGCCGGTTGTCCCGGCTGAGAAAAGCCGGTCCCCCATGACGGAAAAAGGAGTTGAACAAGGTGAGGGAAATGATCCCGAAAGTCAACCGTATTGAGGCCTACTACATATTGCCGTTCAAAAAGGGCAGGTATCCAAAAATATGACGCAAGCCCGATACCTAACGTCAAAAAAGGAAAAAGTGATCGTCGTCGAATAATGATGTATAGAAATAAAACCGGCAGAAACAGAAGCGACATGATGTTGTGACTTATCATCAAAAGTCCGACTGCTATAGCAAGTCCCGCCTTCCACTTTCGCTCAATACTTGCCAAAGAAAACATGACCCACGTCAGAGCCAATACCTCCCCGACGACCCCCCGGACGTAGATATCGACAAACCAGTACGGAACAAAGGAATATACGATTGTACCCACGGTTGCAGCCCGCTTATCAAACAATTTACTCAACCAAAGGAAACAAAAAACGACGGCGAAAAGATAACCTGTTGCCAAAACCAGCTTGACCGCATCCGGGTAACTGACACCCAGAAAGTGGTAGAGGGCACCGAGATAATTGGGGAATGGATAATGAAAATTAAATAACGGTACTCCGTAGCCACTATTCAAATTCGGCGCCCAGCGCGGAAATACGTGTCCAGCGGCAAGCATCTTGCCGAACTCATAAAATCGTATGAGATGGTACTCCCCATCATGCGTCGGGATAAATCCTGGCTTAAATAGCGGCAGAACTGCCAAAAACAACGCACCTATTAAAATTGAAAACACGATCTTCATTCTCATAGTATTATCTCAATGCCGTTGTTCCCATCTGATACACGACGACGGAAAATGCGACTCCGATGACATATAGCACGTTGAGCTTGCCCTCCATGCCAAATAACGACAATAACACCAGTACAGCAGTGACATCAAGAGAATACCGGTATCCGAATTGCATCCAGCCAGTGCTATAGATAAGAAGGCTGGGGATCATTGTGATAATTGCCGCAATCCAAAGCGATAAAATGTACGGATTGATGACCAAACGTGCATGAAAGGTGCGCCAAAATTTTGCTAAAAAGATTGCCATAAACGGCGGTGTCAGATAGAAAATCGAGTTTCCCTTCAGATCGAAATTCAATCGTAAACCGTTGCTCCAGTAAAAACCCGGCAACTCAAAAAACATATAGCGAATATTCGTAGCAACATGAGATAGCGACATGATTCCA
>JAGVFE010000034.1 GCA_020057765.1 Candidatus Woesebacteria bacterium
AAAACCTCAGGACAAGCGCCTGATTTAAAAACCCAATGACAATCCGAACCCAATTATGGCAGCGTTAGGACATTGCCCGGATGGATGAGATTTGGTTGCATGAGCTTGTTGGCTTTAGCAATATCTCCCCACCGATACCCGTTGCCATATTGAGCCACTGAAATGTCCCAGAGGGTATCGCCGGCTACGATGGTATAGTTTTTGGCTTCTGGTTTTTGGTACATCACCCCACCGTCTATTTGTCCTGGTGGAAATATTGGCGTCATGACCGGGATCGTCAATTGCTGGCCAATCTCGATGTGATCCGGGTTGATAATAGCGTTTGCCTTTGCCAGTTCCTTCCAGTTGTACCCTGAGCTGTAATACCTTTGGCAGATTCCCCAGAGCGTGTCGCCTGCTACTACAGTATGAGTGGTCGGTGAACTAATCGGCCCGGTGGATGTGCCTGTCGTTTCTTTTTTCTGCTCGGTTGAGTCCGGCGGCACTCCTTTATTTTTGACCGTATTGAAAATGACGGCACCAACAACGAAGATAACGGCAACCCCCAAAATCAGCGAAACAATAGACTCGGTCGATTGCAGTCTTTTTTTTAATTCTTCAAACATAGAACCTCCTGTTCTGGGTAGGAATACGCATGTTTGCCCACCATGTCTTTGCCGTTCGCCTTACCTACTATTCGTAGCGCGGCTCACGGAGCGAAATTTGGTGGGCATTGTCATTTCTAGACTCAAAGATTCGTTAAGAAATGTCAATGCGGGCTCGACCGGATTCGAACCGGCGATCTTCGCCTCGACAGGGCGACATGTTAACCGCTACACCACGAGCCCATTATCGCGCAAAGGCATTATAGGACAAAATTGAGTAGGGTACAACGCATATGGTAAAGTGATGGTATGATGAATCTCCAAATAGCCCAGTTGCTTCGAAAGATGGCCGCTGCGTATCTGATTCTCAACGAAAATCGTTTCAAGATTATCGCCTACGAGCGGGCTGCCGACAGTATCGAACATCTTACGAGCGAAGTAAAGGATCTGTGGGATGACGGGAAGCTCGATCAAATTCCCGGGGTTGGGGAGGCCATCACCAAACATCTGAATGACTTGTTTAGCACGGGCAAAGTACGTCATTTTGACGAAATCATGAAAAAAGTTCCGCAGGCGATATTTCCGCTCCTGTTGGTTCCCGGCATCGGACCTAAAAAAGCGTATACGTTAGTCAAAGAACTCAAGATCAAAGACGACGAGGACGATGTGATTGCCGAAATTGAATTTTGTGCAAAAACACATCAAATTGCTCCAATCGAAGGGTTTGGGGAAAAATCCGAAATAGATATTCTGGAGGCTATTGCTACATACAAAAAAGGCCAGATTAAAGAAAATCGCATGGAACTGCCTGTTGCTGATGCTATTGCGCAGGACGTTATACTTCACCTGAAAAAACTTGCATCCGTTGAGGCGGTCGATATTTTGGGTAGCTTGCGGCGGCAAGTGGCAACAATCGGAGACATTGATATCGCTGTGGTTACCAGGAAGCCTGCGGAAGTTATCGAACACTTTATAACATTTCCGCATCAACGGCTTATCGAGCAGGGGCCAACCGGAGCATCGCTTCTGCTTCATAATGGCAGGCAGGTAGATTTGCGGATACAAAAACCAGACTCATACGGGGCGATGCTGCAATATTTTACCGGATCAAAGAATCACAACATTAAACTTCGATCGTATGGGTTGACTTTGGGTAAAAGTCTGAACGAGCACGGAATAAAAGACGTCAAAACCGGAAGTATCCGATCCTTTCATACAGAGGAAGCGTTTTATAGGGGGTTGGGTTTGCCGTGGATACCACCGGAGTTGCGGGAAGATAAGGGAGAAGTTGAAGCAAGTGTTGTTGGGAAACTGCCCAAACTTGTTGAGGTTGGGGACATCAAAGGAGACCTTCATTTGCATAGCAATTATGATCTGAAGCCCTCGCACGATTTGGGCGCGGATCCGTTGGAAGTGTATTTGGATAAAGCCAGTGCATTAGAGTATGAGTACATTGGATTGAGTGACCATAATCCAAAAATATCTGGTCAAACGTCTCAACAGATTGTTGACATTATGAAGCGGCGGAAGGAATTTTATGAGTCCCACCCAAGAGCTCGGGACAGGCAGGTAAAGATTTTCGTTATGTGTGAAGTGGATATTCGGCCAGATGGAAAACTAGCGCTGCCGGAAGTAGCATTTGAGTATGTCGACGCCATAATTGTTGCCATTCACTCTAATTTCACCCAGCCTCGGAAAGAAATGACTAAGCGCGTCGTTGCGGCTCTATCGGCGCACCCGAAAGTTCGTATCTTTGGTCACCCGACTGGGCGTCTGTTGACCAAACGAGAAGGCGTGGAGCTGGATTGGGACAAAATTTTTACTATTTGTAAAGAGCGAGATATTGCTCTGGAGATAAATGCGCATCCTATGAGATTGGATTTGCCAGACACTATTGTTTTTGACGCGGTGAGGGAAAATATAAAGTTATGTATTAACACGGACAGCCATGCGGCCCAATTTATGGATCTGATGCGGTATGGAGTTTCCGTGGCCCGACGAGGGTGGTGCGAAAAAAGTGACATTGTAAATACGATGGAGTATACTGAGTTTAAGAAATGGTTGTTAAAATAAAGGAGGAAATATGAACACATCTTTTTGGATTCTCGTTGGAGCAGTGGTTCTTGTCGTCGGCTATTTGTGGACCCTCTACAACGGCCTTGTTACCCTTAAAATGCAGATAGAGGAAGCGTGGAGCCAGATTGACGTCCAGCTCAAGCGCAGGACAGACCTCATCCCTAATCTGGTTGAATCTGTTAAGGGATACGCCAAGCATGAAAAGACGGTGTTTTCTGACGTAACCAAAGCGCGAAGCGCAATGCTGGGAGCAAAAACACTTGAGAAAAAAGCAGAGGCAAGCGACATGTTGACCAATGCGTTGGGCAAACTGTTTGCAATTGCAGAGGCATACCCGCAGTTGAAAGCAAACGACGTTTTTTTGCAGTTGCAAAAGGAATTGTCGGATACCGAAGACAAGGTGGCCTACAGCCGGCAGTACTACAATACGACCGTTTTGGACTATAACACCAAAATTCGGGTATTCCCAAATAGTTTACTAGCCAAAAATTTAGGATTTTCCGAAAAAGAATTTTTTGGTGCTACAGAACTGGAACGGAAATCAGTAAAAGTCAACTTCGAGTAAGTGATGAACATCCAATCCCAGATTGCTGCAAATAAAACTAAAACTTTCGTTCTCATGGCTGGGTTTACGGCGTTTGTCGTCATCGTCGGCTATGTGTTTGGAGTGGCCCTTGGATACGGCACATCTTTCATGTGGGTAGCGGTTCTCTTTTCCGTCGTCTCAAGCTTTGCAAGTTACTACTGGGGAGATAAGCTCGTGCTTGCGATGAGCGGGGCAAAGCCTGCCAAAAGAAAACAACATTTTGATTTCTTTACCGTAGCGGAAAACCTTGCGATCGCAGCCGGAATCCCCAAGCCTGCGCTTTATGTCATCGATGATACCGCGATGAATGCGTTTGCCACAGGGCGCGATCCGCAGCATGCGGTGGTGTGCGCCACAACAGGCATTCTTTCACGACTGGATCGCCGGGAATTGGAGGGTGTGATAGCGCATGAATTGTCACATATTAAAAATTTTGACATCCGGCTTATGGCTGTCGTTGCTGTTTTGGTCGGAACGGTTGCGTTTTTGGCTGACATGTTTTTGCGCAACCTTTGGTGGGGGGGAAGTCGGGACAGAGACGATGGTCGGTCCAACGGTCCGTTGCTTTTGATTGGCATTGTTTTGGCCATCATCACCCCGATTTTGGCAATGCTCATCCAACTGGCTATTTCGCGTCGGCGCGAGTATCTAGCAGATGCATCAGCGGCCAATCTGACGCGCTACCCGGAAGGATTAGCACTGGCTCTTGAAAAGCTTGGTAAAGATAAAGAAGTGCTAGAGGCGGCCACAAACGCGACGGCGCATCTTTATATCACCAATCCATTTAAAGGTAAACAATTTGCCGCCTGGTTTTCTTCGATGTTTAACACTCATCCTCCGATTGAGGAGAGAATTAAAATTCTTCGCTTAATGTAAATCATGGAGAGAATTCTTATTTTTTTTGGAAAACTTATTTCCGTAGTCAGTTCGGCAACTAATCTTGGCGCGGGGGCAACGTGGCCGGGAGAGATTGCGCTTCGACTTGATCCCGATATCCTCACACCTCTTTCACAAAAAGTACGTAAAGGAATCATTCTTGTGGCCGGCACGAATGGAAAAACCACAACCACACTGATGCTCAAAACTATTTTGGAGCGGCAAGGTGATAGTGTTATCCATAATGGATCAGGAGCGAATTTACTTAATGGGATTGTTTCCTCATTTATCCAACATGCTTCATGGACTGGAACAATTGAGGCCGACTGGGGGGTGTTCGAGGTGGATGAGAACTCGCTGCCAATAGTTATAAAGTCTATAAAGTCTATAAAGTTAAAAGTCGTAATAGTATTACTTAATTTATTTCGGGATCAGTTGGATCGGTATGGGGAGGTTGATGTGATTGCGGAAAAGTGGCGAAAATTGAAATTCGATTGTCTTATTGCTAATGCGGATGATCCGCTGATTGCCGAAATTGCGAGGAAGGCGATCAAGAATGTAACCTTTTTTGGGCTTGACGATCCGTCGCAGTATATGGAAAAGATGGAGCACGCGACGGATTCGACATTTTGTCCGCGATGCGGGACGCGATTGACCTACAAAGGTATCTATTATTCTCACATAGGAGATTGGAGCTGTCCGAAATGCAAAAATAAGCGACCAGCGTTGGATATATCGACATGGGATTATCCGCTGCCGGGTTTGTACAACCGTTACAATACGCTTGCAGCCGTTGCGACGGCTAAAACAGTGGGTATTGCGGATCAAAATATCAAACAGGCACTGCAAAATTTTTCACCTGCGTTTGGGAGACAAGAAGAATTTACGGTTGACGGCAAGAAAGTCAAAATTTTTCTCTCCAAAAATCCAGCTGGTTTCAACGAGTCGCTCCGTACCGTCATCCAACTTGACGCAAAACAGATATTGTTTGTCCTCAATGACCGGATTCCCGATGGACGAGACGTGAGCTGGATATGGGATGTGGATTTTGAGATGCTGCCTGAAAACATCAATATTTTTGTTTCCGGTGATCGCGCCTATGACGCAGCTTTACGGCTAAAGTATGCTGGGATTAGGGATATCAGGGTAATTAACGATATTAGGGAAGCGGTACAAAATGATCTATATATCCTACCAACATATTCTGCAATGCTCGACGTTCGAAAAATTTTAACCGGTAAAAAAATATTATGAAAATAATCATCGGATGGCTTTATCCCGATTTAATGTCCACATATGGAGATCGAGGTAATATTATTTGCTTGACGAAGCGATGCCAATGGCGAGATATTGATGTTCAAGCGAAGAATCTTACGCCAGAAAGCAGTAACAAAGACTTTACTGATTGCGACATTATCATTGGCGGAGGCGCACAAGACCGGCAACAAGGAATCGTCATTGCAGATTTACTCAAGCGCAAAAAGGAGCTTGCCGCAATGCTTGAGGATGGAAAAGTAGGCCTGTTTGTCTGCGGCTCGCCGCAACTTTTGGGTCATTACTACGAAACAGCAGACCAAAAAAAGTTGCCAGGGCTAGGAATTTTTGACATGGCAACGCACTCGGGTTTTGGTAAGCCTCGGTTGATTGGGAATCTGGTTGCCAAGACCGACCTTGGGGTGATCGTGGGGTTTGAAAATCATAGCGGCCGGACATATTTGGGCAACGTCAAACCTTTTGGAAAAGTATTAACCGGCTTTGGCAACAACGGGCA
This sequence comes from Candidatus Woesebacteria bacterium, assembly GCA_020057765.1. Lineage (GTDB taxonomy): Bacteria > Patescibacteriota > Microgenomatia > UBA10105 > UBA927 > JAGVFE01. The sequence continues at coordinate 5,894 of JAGVFE010000034.1, forward strand.
AGACAAAACCGAAGGAGCTTGGTATAAAAACTGCTTGGCCACCTATTCTCATGGTCCATTGCTTCCGAAGAATCCGCACATTGCCGATTGGCTCATTACGAAAGCGCTTGAACAAAAATATCATCATTCAATCACACTGGAAAAACTTGATGACTCTCTTGAGTGGCAGGCGCATCAATTTATCGTCAATAATCGCTAGCTTCCTCTGTTATAATTGCTTCATATGTCAACGAAACAAATGCCGGCCATAGATGTAGAACGTGTGGCAAAGCTTGCCATGTTGCCATTAACTGATGACGAGAAAAAACTTTTTGCTTCGCAACTCTCCTCAATTTTGTCTTACGTAGCAAAGCTCAATGAGGTCGACACAACCAATGTTGAGCCAACAGCTCAGGTGACTGGATTGACGAATGTTTTTCGTGAGGATGAGGTGGATACGACTCGGATTCTATCGCAAAACGAAGCGCTCAAAAATGCCCCAGCATCATACAATGGTTTTGTAAAAGTCAAGGTCATCATATGGAGATAAACTCACTAACAATACAATCAGCCCTTGACGTATTGAAAAAGAAAGAGTGCTCGGCACGCGAGCTTGTAGCTTTTTATCTGGATCGGATAGAAAAGATAGACGGAAAGATCAATGCTTTTCTGACGGTGGATCGGGAAGGGGCGTTGCAACAGGCTGATGAAGCGGACTCCATGAGAGCAAATGACGTAACAAAACCACTGTTGGGAATGCCCATCGCATGTAAAGATCTTTTTACTACAAAAGGCCTTCGGACAACTGCAGGAGCGAAAATTATTGATAATTATGTACCGCCATTTGATGCGTCTGTGGTAGGGCGGCTAAAAGAAGCAGGAGCTATCATTATCGGAAAAACAAATGAAGACGCCTGGGGACATGGATCATCGGGAGAAAATTCTGACTTTGATGTCACTAAAAACCCGTATGATCTGACCAGAGTACCCGGCGGATCAAGCTCCGGATCAGCAGCTGCAGTGGCGGCCGGGATGTGTCTGGCGGCTACCGGAACTGATACCGGAAGTTCCGTGCGATTGCCTGCGGCTTTTTGCAATTTGGTCGGGATCAAACCGACATACGGAAGAGTTTCGCGTTATGGAGTTATTGCGATGGCGTCATCTTTCGATACGATCGGCCATATGACAAAAACCGTAGCCGACTGCGCACTCGTTTATGAAACCACGTCAGGGAAGGATCTGTTTGACGGGACAACGCCGGATATTGACGTGCCTTCTTATGCCAAATCGCTTGGCAAGGGAATTGCCGGTACGCGTGTGGGTATTCCAAAAGAATATCTATCGTTGCCGGGCATGGCGGCGGAAGTGAAAGCCGCAACCCAACAGGCGATGAAGACACTTGGATTGCTCGGGGCAGACATTATCGAGATTTCCTTGCCCCATACGGAGTATGCGATGGCGTGTTATTACATCCTCGTTCCATCTGAGGTTAGTTCCAATCTTTCCCGCTATGACGGGATCCGATACGGACATGAGCGATCTGCATTTGGGGCGGAAGCAAAACGCCGGATCGTGCTGGGTACATTTGCGCTATCGGCTGGTTACTATGATGCGTATTACAAGAAAGCGGCGAAAGTACGCACACTTATCAAAAAAGATTTCGATGACGCGTTTGGTGCGGTTGATGTGATCATGGCGCCGTCTTCTCCAGCACTGCCGTTTCGAATCGGAGAAAAGAGTGAGGATCCGTTGGCCATGTATCTATCCGACATTTTTATGTGTCCGGTAAATATTGCAGGTGTGCCGGCCCTCAACGTACCGTGCGGGTTTGTGGACGGACTTCCGGTAGGGATGCAATTGATCGGGCCGCAGTTTTCGGAAGCACGATTATTTGGTGTAGCTTCAGCGTATGAAGCAGCGACCCAATGGCACACAAAATGGCCAAAAACATGAAATACGAAACCATCATCGGTCTTGAGGTCCACGTGGAGCTTGCCACCAAGAGCAAGATGTTTTGCGGCTGCCCTGCGGATCATTTTGGCAAAGCTCCAAATACAATCACGTGTCCGGTGTGTTTGGGTTTGCCGGGAGCGTTGCCGGTGCCCAATAAGAAAGCAGTCGAATCGACGATAATGCTTGGCCTGGCGCTTGAGTGCGAGATCCCACTGGAAAGCAAATTTGACCGGAAGCATTATTTTTATCCGGATTTGCCGAAGGGATACCAAATTTCTCAATATGATCAACCGCTTGCGATCAATGGATCGTTTGGGAACGTTCGGATACGAAGAGTTCATCTTGAAGAAGATACGGGGAAATTGCAACATGCAACGATTGAAGGCGAAGCGGTGAGCCTTGTGGATTTTAATCGATCCGGCGTGCCGCTCGTCGAGATCGTCACCGAGCCGGATTTTCGGACGCTCGAAGAAGTTGATGTATTCCTCAAAAAGCTCCAACAAATTATCCGATACCTAGGCATATCTAATGCGGACATGGAGAAGGGGTCGATGCGAATTGAGCCTTCGGTGTCGATTCGCACACTTAAAACTGAAGAATTACCTCTATATAGAGTAGAAATTAAAAATATAAATTCGTTCAAGTTTGCTAGAAAAGCGATTGAGTATGAGATTGAACGGCAAACAGAGATGCTTGAGTCTGGTGAGCAGCCGAAACAGCAAACGCGGGGGTTTGTTGAGTCAAAGGGAAATACGGCAGCGCAACGGGACAAGGAAGAAGCGCATGACTACCGGTATTTTCCCGAGCCGGACATTCCGCCGATGCGATGGAAAAGCTCTCAGCTGTCAGCCATCAGTCGTCAGATTGGTGAGTTGCCGGATGCAAAGAAGGGACGATTTATGAAGGATTACTATCTTAACGACTATGATGCGACGCTACTGACTGAGGCGCGGGCGCGGGCGGAATATTTTGAAAAAGCCGTCAGTATTCAGTCTTCAGTCGTCAGTCCTAAAGCAATCGCCAATTGGATTATCAATAAGAAAATTGATTTAGAAAAAGTAACACCGGCGCAACTATTGGATCAAATCTTGCAATCGACGCAAACAACTTCGGTTTCAGACAATGAATTGGAAAAAATTATTAAACAAATCTTATCAGAAAATGAGAAGGCAGTAGAGGATTATAAAAGCGGCAAAGACCAAGCCCTCATGTTTCTCGTGGGGCAGGGGCTGAAAAGCTTGTCACAGAAGGGAAATGCGTCTATAATACGAGAACGCTTAATCAACGCTATCAAATCTTCTGCCCAGTGAGGGGATGAAAATTATGGAGCGGAAAAATCAACAAAGATATATCGAAGGAATCGAAGGATTGGATAAGCTTTTGTATAGGTCTGAGGAAGATATGCAAGAAGGCGGGGGTGTATTATTTTGCACTGTTTGTGATAAATAACTCGGTGTGTTTGGTCCGGGTGCGACTCGAGCAGCAATTAACGAGTTAGTTGATGCTCATTGGTGCCCGGA
>JAGVFE010000012.1 GCA_020057765.1 Candidatus Woesebacteria bacterium
TATCTCACAATTACCTGTTTGGATTTGACCAAGGATTATTTTATCAGGCAGTAAAAAGCATTGTTGTAGATCATAAACTCACTTTGATCGGCATTGAAGGCGGAGGGAACGGTGGATTGTTCCAAGGGCCTGGTTGGCTTTATCTTTTGGCTATTCCTTTTTGGCTTACCAACGGTGACCCATATGGCGGGATGGTTCTTATGTTTCTTTTAAGCATGGGTGCAGTAGCGCTTTCTATGTGGTGGGTTTGTCGAGCCTATGATGAACGAACAGGGCTCATGGTAGGCCTTATGGTAGCCATAAGTCCTGAATTGGTTTCGCAGGCACGATTTATTTGGTCGCCTTTTCCGGTAACCATATTGACCGTGATGTTCCTTCTGTTTCTTTATAAAGTATTTGATAAAAAAGGTGTGTATTTGGCCGGTGCAGTAGCATCTCTCGTAACCATATACCATTTTGAAGTCGCTACGTTTGGTACGTGGTTAGTGGCGAATATTCCGATAGTAATATATTTATTAGCAAAGAAGCTTATTAAATTGAAAGATGTGTTTGTGTCCGCTGCTCTGGCACTTATCATTATTAGTCCAATGATTTTATTTGACCTACGTCATAATTTTCTTATGGCACGGGGAATTGGTCGTTTGTTGGGTGGAGGTAATCTCGAACATAAGGCAACATGGCTATTTACCAAAATCATGTATATCAACCACTGGGCAATTTTTCGAGGAAGTTTTGACTCAGCTTTTATTTGGGGTCCTAAGTTTATGACGCTGGCCTATCTATTGCTTTTGTTCGGTTCTTTTGTTTACTTTTGGGATAAAAATGTCAAACTCGCGCAAAAAAGATTTTTGGGATACTTAATCGTCACTCCATATCTTTTGTTTATCGTTTTTCTCTTCTATCGTTGGCCTATGTGGGAGTGGTGGATATTACAATTAGTTGTTATCAATTGTTTCTTGCTTGGTATTTTACTTTCTTATTTTTGGCACAGATTTAAAACGGGGCGGATAGCAGCGTCAGTACTTCTTATATTTTTTGTCGGTATACACCTCCAAAAAACGCTAAACTTTTACCGCGTAGATTATCCTGATTACGGTGGAGTGCATAAAATGAAGGGAAAGCTTGATGCTTTTGATGCAGTGTATGCGGATGCAAGAGGGAAGCCGTTTAATCTGCTTGTTTTTACTCCCCCTGTCTATACATATGCATACGATTATCTCTCTTGGTGGTATGGACAGAAAAAGTATGGATACATTCCCGGAAAAGAAATGAACGGAGTATTTTATCTTCTTATTGAGCCGGACCCGGACAAACCTTGGTCATACAAAGGCTGGCTTGAGACGGCAATAGTCTCGGGAAGTATCGTAGAAACGAAAGAGCTGTCATCAGGGTTTATTATCCAGAAGCGGTTAGCCAATTGAAATATGAAACGAATACACGTTTTGTTATTTCTTCTTTTTTTATCTTTTTTGCCCCTTTTGGATTTATTCCATCCGGGGCTACCGGTCGGTCATGATACCCCCGATCATGTCGCGCGGATTGCCAACTTTTACCAGTCCATTTCCGAAGGAAATATTATTCCGAGATGGGCGGGAAATCTCAATTGGGGATATGGGCATCCGATCCTCATGTTTCTGTACCCGTTGCCGTCATACGCCGCGTCGTTTTTCCATGCGATAGGATTTTCTTTCGTCGATAGCACAAAGCTCGTTTTTGCCGTCTCGTATATCGCAAGTACCCTCGCCATGTATCTTTTTGCCTCAACCGCGTGGGGGGCGACTTCAGGAGTCATTGCCGCCGTGCTTTACGGTTTTGCGCCCTACCGGTTCGTGGACTTGTATGTTCGCGGTGCGATAGGCGAGCATATGGCATTTGTATTTCCGCCGCTTATTTTCTATGGAATGTTGCGAATGACAAAGAATCATCGGGGCATAGCAGGTGGAGTGATTACGGCGCTGAGTATGGCGGGACTCATTTTGTCTCACAACGCCGTCGCTCTCATGATGCTTCCGCTAGTATTCCTGTATGGAGTATATTTAGTTGTTTTTGAAGTTAAAGATCGGATTCGTTTTTTGGTGCTTGGTTCTTGGTACTTGGTGCTTGGTTTCATTCTGTCTGCTTTTTTCTGGATGCCTGCGTTTTTTGAAGGTAAATATACCCTACGGGATATCGTGACGAAGGGTGATTTCATCACGAGATTTGTTCCGTGGCAATGGCTTTTTGTCTCGCCATGGAATTATGGAGGGGGCAATGAGTTCACCAAAGAGCTTGGCGTGGTGCATTGGGTAAGTATCCTTGGAGGGATTGTCGTATGTATTCGCGCAAAGGCTCGCGCGTTACGATGGCTCATGGGGGGGTGTATTGCGCTCGTTAGCATATCACTGCTATTGATGACGGTTGAGTCAAAATTTGTCTGGGAGTATGTCACGATTCTCCAAAAGTTCCAATTCCCTTGGAGATTTCTTACCATCCCCGTGATCGTTTCTCCCATCCTGGGCGCGATAACGTTCACTCACGTACCGAAGCGGTTTCATCTGCTTATTGTTTTTTGTTTGCTGTCTATTGCTGCTATAACCACCGCGTCCATGTGGCGCGCGAAAGAGTACATCGTGAAACCCGAGGAGTATTATAGTGGTATTTATGAGAGCACCACGGATACCGGAGAGAGTAGCCCCATCTGGTCTGTGCGCTTTATGGAACGCCGTCCGAACGCGATGTATGATGTGATTGAAGGAGAGGCTACGATTGCACCCGGGCTTAGGAAAACCACGAGCCACGAATTTGTGGTGTCGGCGAAAAGTGACGCGAGGGTCGTTGATAACACATTATATTTTCCGGGTTGGACCGTTGCCGTAGATGATCGGCAACTTGATCTTGTGCAAGAACTTATTTATCAAGACCCTAACTATCGGGGACTGATGACGTTTCGTGTGCCACCCGGCACCAGCCGTGTCGTGGTATCATTCAGGGAAACGAAATTACGTAATGTTGCAAATATATTAAGCATCAGTGGTCTTGTAGCCATTGTCCTTTATGAAGCTTTCCGTCGCTATCGCCACTTACAATGAAGAAACGAAACTTGGGGCTTGCCTCGCCTCCGTTTCGTCGTGGGCGGATGAAATTGTTGTGGTTGATGGAGGGTCGATGGACGGAACGCTTACCATCGCCAAAGAATATAACGCGCGGATTATAAAGACGGATAACCCACCGATCTTTCACATCAACAAGCAAAAGGCTCTTGACAGCTGCCATGGCGAATGGATATTGCAACTTGATGCCGATGAGATTGTTCCCGACGAGCTTCGCGACGAAATTCTATCCGTGATACGTGCAAAGTCTAAGGAAAATGGTTACTATATGCCGCGCAAGAATTTTTTCTGCGGGAGGTGGCTGAGCAAGGGAGGTCAATACCCGGATCATCTCATCCGGCTTGGTCGGCGGGGAAGAGCACATTTTCCCTGCAAAAGCGTCCATGAGCAGCTTGCGGTTGACGGAAGTGTGGCGTATCTGGTCCACCCGTTATTGCATTACCCGTACGGCTCGATTGGGGAGTATTGGAGAAAGGCAAACGCCTATATCTCGTTGACAGCGCAAGAATACAAAGAGAAAAAATTGCCGTTGAATTTCCTTACGTACGTAAAATATAACCTTTTCAAACCGACGACAACATTTTTTTCTTTGTTCATAAGACACAAAGGATTTGTCGATGGGGTTTGGGGATTTTTGTTTGCATTGTTTTCAGCGTTGCATCATCCTCTTGCCTATATGCGATATGTTAAAAGTACTCGGTAGTTTCATTGTATTTCTCACAATACTATTTTTCCCCAGATCAGCGGTTTCCGCGTATGTGTTGCCGTATCCTTCCCTTATGCCAGGACATAAACTGTATCGCGTTATGCGCTTGTTTGATGATGCGAAAAGATATTGGTACTGGGGGAGCCTCTCTTCATATCGGTATAACTTGGGACAGTCAGATAAAGCATTAGTGGAAGCCAAAACCCTTTTTGAGTATCGCCAATATCTTTTGGCGGTTCATGCTCTTGAGCGATCCAATAGATCGCTGCAACGCGTCCCCGATTTTCTTAGGCAAGCTAAGGATAAAGGAAAAAATATAGAGAAATATATACAGGAGTTTGGGAATGCGATGGATGAACACAAGCGGCTGATTACTGCGATCAAGCAGGATACACCCGAAAAGTTTACCTGGGCTCCGGAGAAAAATACTCCTCAGGTATTATCCATACGTCAGGCATTGTTTGAATCCGAGAAGATCCGCAACGAAATAACAAAAAAACTACCATGAAGAGATATAAAATCCTCCGAATATTCATCGCTCTCGTGTTTTTGGGAGTTACGGTCGCAACACTTATACAAACCATCAGACCTTTGTGGGATGGGTATACATCA
>JAGVFE010000097.1 GCA_020057765.1 Candidatus Woesebacteria bacterium
CAACCAAATATTTTACGGCCGATTTGATATTGTCGAAGATGGTTCGACCTTCTTCAACTGCGGTCACGAGCGTTGCATAATTATCGTCGGTAATAATCATATCGGAGGCTTCCTTGGCCACATCTGTTCCGGTGATCCCCATAGCCACTCCCACATTGGCTTGTTTGAGAGCCGGTGCGTCATTAACACCGTCTCCAGTCACTGCCACGACATGGCCCATCTGTTGTAGAAGCTGTACGATACGGAGTTTTTGATCAGGAGTGGTTCGGGCAAAGATGCGGATTTTACTCAGTCGTTCCAACGCTTCTTCGTCAGAGATTTGCGCAAACTGACTGCCGGTAATAATTTCTTCACCTTTCCGGATAAGTCCAATCTGGGAACCAATAGCATTTGCCGTCAGTTCATTGTCGCCGGTAATCATGATGGTTCTGATGCCGGCGGCCTCGGCTACGGCAATGGCATCTTTCACTTCTTCTCTTGGGGGATCGGCAATCCCCACAAATCCGATAAATATCAAGTCCCGTTCGGCTTCATGACGGGTTTTTGGCATGTGATCAACGTTCCTATATGCCAGCGCAATAACGCGCAGGCCTTCTTTGGCATATGTGCGAAATTCGGTTTCAATAGTCTGTCTCGACTGCTCATCCAAGGTGCAACTTTTCAAAACAGATTCCGGAGCGCCTTTGGTGTAAATAGTCTTTTGCTTATTGCTTTCCCAAACGACGGTCATGAGTTTGACGGTTGGATCAAAGGCAAATTCTTCCACCAGAGTACCGCCCTCCTTCACTTGTTCTGGGAGCAATCCTTTCTCCGCAGCCAACAAAAGAAGCGAGCCTTCGGTCGTGTCTCCTAAAACATCGTAAGTTCCATGATCGTGCTTAAAGACCAAGCTCGCGTTGTTGCAAATGACTCCTGCAGACAAAATCTTGTCTAAATCCCCCCATATTTTCGTTACCCGCATTTCATTCTTGGTCAGCGTGCCGGTCTTGTCAGTGGCAATGATTGTGGCGCTCCCCAGCGCTTCAATCGAAGAAAGCTTGCGCAGAATCGCCTTTTTCCTCGCCATGCGCTGCATCCCCACGGCTAAGGTAATGGTAATGACCGCCGGCAAGCCTTCCGGAACCGCGGCAACGGCTAAGCTTGTACTTGTCAAAATCATCTCAATTAAAGGATATTTAGCGAAAAAACCGATGATAAATACCGTGCCGCTGGCACCAATAGCCAAAATTCCCAGCTGTTTACTCAATAGGTCCAGTTTTTTCTGTAAAGGAGTTTCTTCTTCTTTTATGGCCGAAAGAGAGGCCGCAATCCGACCAAAGCGGGTTTGCATTCCGGTCGCGGTGATACGTGCTTTCGCTCTGCCCTTGGCAACAATCGTTCCCAAATATATCAATCTTTTCACCTGGTCATGGACGTCTTTTTCAACAGGCATTGACTCGCCGGTGAGAGAGGCTTCGTTTGCCTCCAGGTGCAGACTTTCCAGAAGCGTGCCGTCGGCCGGAATTTTATCGCCTTCCTCAAGAATGATGACGTCGCCGGGAACCAAAAGCTTACTGTCTATTTTTTGTTCCACCCCTTCTCGTATGACCCGCACAGAGGCAACCGTCATTTTTTTCAGAGCTGCGATAGTCTTTTCAGCTTTGTATTCCTGAATGAATCCTAAAATTCCGTTGAGAATGACGATGGCGAGAATGAAAACCCCATCCAATAGATCTCCCAAAAAACAACGAGGCGACAGAGGCAATAATCAACAAAACCACTAAAACGCTCGTAAACTGGGTAACGAGTATCCCAAGAGGAGTTTGCCTTGGTTTACCGACAATTTCGTTATACCCGAATTGAGTCAGCAGTTTCTGCGCTTGAACATTTGTCAGCCCGGATGCTTTTTTCATAGCTTTGCATTGTTATCCCTCAAGAAGTTTGACCATGGTCCAGGTAGCAAGTATTCCCAAAATGAACGGAATGGATTGCGCCCAGCTTTTTTGGCGTTTGAACTCTTTATGGAGATCAGGAATCAAATCAGCGCAGGCGATATAGATAAACATGCCCGCGGTAAAGGCCAAAGCCAGCGGCAATAGCCCTTCCAGGCTTTTCAAAAAAAATAAACCAAGTATTGCTCCCGCCAGAGAGGTCAAACCGGAAAGAAAATTAAAAAATAACGCGCGGGACTTTTTTATCCCGCCGGAAATAAGAATACTAAGATCCGCAATCTCGGCAGGAGCTTCGTGGGCGGCTATGGCCATTGTGGTAGCGAGTCCCAATGACGGATTAGTCAGGTAAGCAGCCGCAATGGCGACTCCGTCAATAAAATTATGCAGGGCATCACCGAAAAGTATCAAAATCGCAGAAGGCTTTGTCCCGTGCAACTCATCGTGATGATGAAACCATAAAACGAATCTTTCTAAGAAGAAAAAACTGACAATGCCTAAAAAAGTAAGAAGAAAAACATGAGCTATCTCAATTCCACCTTCTGCTGCCTCCGGAAGCAAATCGAAAAACGCCGTTGCCAAAAGTATTCCGGCGGCAAAACTGACTAAGTACGCCGTGACTCTTTCCGATAGCAAACGTTTCCAGACAAACAACACGGCTCCCGATAAAGCAATGGCGCTGACAAATAAACTGGCGGCAATAACGGAAATTAAAATACTGATATATCTTTCATTTTAAATTACATTGTGGTATAAAAGATAGAGTCTCATGGCAAAATTATTTTCCTGGGCTTTCATAGGCGTCGGCGCTCTATTTTTCATCTTTTTCTCCAGCATTATTGCTCTTGTTACGGATTGGTGGTGGTTTTCTGAGGTTGGTTTTACAGAAGTCTTCATCAAGTCACTCGGTACCAAAATCGTTCTTGGTCTCACCACCGG
>JAGVFE010000106.1 GCA_020057765.1 Candidatus Woesebacteria bacterium
ATCGCGAAGGAAGGACGGAAATATGGTGTGGGGCTGACGGTAATTAGTCAGCGTCCTGCCGAGGTCAACCGAACAGTGTTAAGTCAGTGTAACAATTTTGTGGCAATGCGTCTGACGAATGCCGAGGACCAAGCCGTGATACGTCGTCTGCTACCAGACACGTTAGGTGGCTTTACCGACCTCCTGCCCATTCTGGATATTGGGGAAGCCCTTGTTGTCGGTGACGCGGCCATGTTACCGAGCCGAATACGAATCGATAAGCCAAATAACCGGCCGAGCAGCGCAACGGTCGCGTTCTGGGACCGTTGGGCCGCGGAAGCTGTCGAAAACGGCATCCCTGCCGCTGTCGAAGCCTTGCGAAAACAGCGGACAGGAAACTGACGCGACAGCACAAGTGCATACCGGGATCGCCCATTTAACAAATCGGGAGAGGCTGCATTGATTTTCAACGATGAAACCCTGGACATGCACCAGTAAGGAACACTGTCATGCCTGCACGCAACCTACATCAAAAGCCGTTTGACGAAGGGACACGAGACAAGCTGGAACTTTACCAGGAATACCTGCGTGAGTGGCTGCCGGTGTTCATCAATGGATCATCAGTTGATATTTTATAGATTTTCGATTTTTTTGCCGGGCCCGGGTTCGATGTGGAAGGCAATCCAGGTGGGGCACCAGGGTAGCGTCTTGACATTTGACAAATTGGGATGCGTACCGAGCTGATAAAATCAAACGTAGGATACGATGGTTAAAGAATCAAAGTCTTATGAAAACCGGCAAGTTTATTGTGCGTCCTTTAATAAAATATGTCATTGGGCGGTCAGACGGAGAATCTTATGAGACGTAATGAACAACTTCGAAAAGCCCATGAGATTTCCCTACTACGACTGATAAACGGGGAGATAGCCGTATGAGCGGGGCGAAGAAAAGGGTCTTCATCAGCTCAGTGCAGAAGGAGCTTGAACCTGAACGACAAGCCCTTTTTTCTCTCATTTCAACCGACCCGTTTCTTAAAACACACTGCACCCCTATTTTGTTTGAGAAACAGTCACCTCCTCTCCATCCCGCAGAAAAACCCTATTTGCTGGAACTTGAACAGAGCCAGATATATATCCTTATGATTGATCGCGAATATGGTCCAAAAATCGATGGTCTGTCAGCTACACACCATGAATACAATCTTGCAAGACAAAAAAATCTTCCGTCGCTGGCCCTTATCAAGGGAACCCATGATAAAGGGCGGGATAAGGAGATCCGGTTTTTCATATCGATTATCAAAGAAGATAAATTTACATATAAGCGTTTTATAGACCGTATTGATCTCAAAAAAGAGGTGTATCATTGGCTCTTAAAGGTACTAAAAGAGCAATATGGGTTAACACCCTCCAGAGAAGAAGCGGATAGCGGGGCAGATACGATTGAAGCGGCCTCAACCTTTGAATCGCAGCAACAAAACGAGATGCCGATTACTGCCCTTGACAAAGACCAGAGCTTTAAACTTTATTCCTATTTGAGCGGACGTAAACCAAAATCTATATCTGCTATCAACCCTATCCTGAGGATGCGTGGTTTGGTCTGGATAGATGCTGATTCAAGCACATTTTACCCAACAGCAGGCGGCATCGTATTTCTAAGCCAAAACCCGGGACTACGCTACCCTCATTGTCAGGTTCAAGCGGACGCTTATCTCGGGATTAAACGGTCGGGTAAACCTCGTTCTCAAAAGGAGTTTAGCGAACCAATCCCAAAATTAATAGAAAAACTGTTGGATTTTGTACATCACAACACGGAACATCCGACAAGGATTATAGGGATTCACAATGTGGAGTTAGACGAATATCCGGTTGAGGCTGTACGGGAAGCCCTGGTCAACGCCTTTGCTCACAGAGACTACGAAGATACATCTCGTAAGATACAGTTAAACATATTCACTGATCGCCTTGTTGTGGCAAGCCCAGGGTATCCTCCTAAACCAGTGACCCTCGCGAAACTTCGTAAAGGAGATTATGAGTCCTGTAGAAGAAACCCGGTTATTGCGGAATGTCTTGCTGCATTCAGCATGATGGAACAACGCGGTACGGGGTTTGAGCGGATGAGAACGGCGATGTTGGACCATGGTCTTGATGCCCCGTCGCTTGATCAAAAAGATGGTTATTTCATAATAACCTTGTATGGCCCTAATGGAAATTTCGAACGGATTCAGGTTCCTGATTTCGCTCCGACAACAGCACCACCCTCGGTTGAATCCAAACTCAATGAACGGCAAAGAGCTATAATTATTCAGGTGCACACAGAAGGTTTCGTAACCAATAAATGGTGCCGGGAGAACTTAAATGTAGTTCGTGACACAGCTCATCGCGATCTCAGCGGATTGGTTGATCTAAAAATTCTCGAGCGTACAGGCCAAGGAAGGGCCACTCGTTATATCCTTGCACGGTAATCATACGATTATCATCCGACATTTCGATAAAATCATCCGATTTATCATAAGGAATTAGAGTTTTGAATGCAGATTTAATTATCCGGCAATCATCCGAACCTTTCGGAAAAACATCTGAATCCTGGCGGAAATTTCCGAAAGGGACGAAGTGTACGTTACGTTTACAGTGGCGGCAATCGGCAAGTAACCTATAAGTCTTTTCCCCTAATTGGTAAGCGGTGCCTAATCAAGCACCGCATGAGACGAGTAACGAATGGCTGAGAGGAAGATAGTTAGACCTTTGCTAAAATTGCAAGTGATTGTCCGTGATAGCCGATTCTACCCGATTTTGCTGGACAAACGCCTGGGTAAAGATGCTCCTATCCGACTTTGGACAATCGGCAGCTTGGATCTTATCAATATTCCAAAAACCGCGCTTTTCTGTTCTAAAAGTTGCCCAGGCGATGCCATTCTTAACGCCACGGATCAGGCCCAAAAATGGCGCAGCCAGGACCGTTGCATTATCAGCGGTTTTCATTCACCTATTGAAAAAGAATGCCTCCAGATATTGCTTCGCGGTGTTCAGCCGATCATCATTTGTCCAGCGCGCAGCCTTGAAAGGATGAGAATTCCAATGGAATGGCGCGAGGGCATTGGAGCAGGCCGGATTTTGCTCTTATCCCCCTTTGAGCCCTCACAGCGCCGCCTCACTGCCACACTCTCAGAACAGCGCAATAAACTGGTAGCTGCTCTATCCGATGAGGTTTACTTTGCCCATGCCACTCCCGGAGGAAAAACGGCACGACTTGCTGAACAACTTTTGGGTTGGGATATTTCGATTTTGGCTTAAATTTTCCATACACGAGGCATCCTTCTTTTTTAGTAGGAACGTTCTTGCAGAGCTTGCTTAAA
>JAGVFE010000030.1 GCA_020057765.1 Candidatus Woesebacteria bacterium
GCCGCTTGTAAATATTGAGTCCCGGTACGAGCACCTTGGCCTCTTGGTTAAAAACTTTTTCAATTTTTCCTTTTTTCCCTTTGTCTTTGCCGGCCGTAATGATGATGGTGTCACCTTTTTTAATTTTCATAGTTCAATAGACTTCCTCTGCCATACTGACGATTTTATTAAACCCTAACTCCTTAAGCTCCCGGGCAACCGGACCAAAAATACGCGTGCCCCGAGGATTTTTGTCTTTGGGCGAGTCAATGACGACGCCGGCGTTGTCATCAAATCGGATATACGAACCATCCGGCCGACGATGCTCTTTTCTCGTACGAACCACAACGACTTTCACCATCTCGTCATCTTTGACCAACCCGGTTGGAGCGGCTTTTTTGACAACACACTGCACTACATCGCCTATGGAGGCGAACCGACGCTTTGATGATCCGTAAATATGAATCACGGTCATCATTTGCGCCCCGGAATTGTCAGCAACGGTTAATCTGGTTCTTCGTTGAATCATACTTTTGCAATCACCAAAAAGTGCTTATTTTTGCTTATCGGTTTTGTTTCTTTTATGACCACGGTATCTCCGACGACACAGTCAATTCCCTCTGTGTGACACAGAAAATTCTTGGTCTTTCGTAATGTCTTTTTATACATAGGATGACGATAGAGTCGAACAAGCTCCACCTTAATAGTATTTTGGCTAGATAGACCAACAACTTTTCCGGTAAACTCTCGCCCGCCTGATTGTATGTTCATACGTGTAACTCCTTCTCCCGAAGCGCTGTCAAAAGAATGGCACGCTTGATACGAAGCATTTTGCCTTCTCGCACGTTTCGGGTACTGCTTCCTTTTTTTCCAATTGCGCGATCAGACAACTTTTTGACCGTGTCTGATAGCTCCTTACCCAGTTCGTCAATAGACATGGTACGTATTTGATCTTTTTGGTTCTTTTTCATAATTATACTTTCACCACAAATCGAGTCCGAACCGGTAGTTTTGCCGCCGCCAGTCTCATGGCAACTTTGGCTGATTCCAAACTTACCCCTGCCATTTCGAAAAGAATCCGACCGGGTCGAACCGCCGCAACGTATTCAAAAACATCTCCTTTGCCGCTGCCCATCCGGGTCTCCGGCGGCTTCTTGGTAACCGGCTTGTCCGGAAAAATCCGAATCCATACCCGGCCACCCCGGCGCGTCGAATGGGTAAGAGCCTTACGTGCTGCCTCTATCTGACGGCTCGTTACCCAGCCCACGGTGGTTGCCTTCAAACCATACTCGCCAAATGATACGACAGAACCGCGGATAGATTTCCCCCTCATTTTACCGCGAAACTGTTTTCGAAATTTTGCTCGTTTTGGCGCTAACATATTATTTTTTACAAATCCACACTTTCACTCCGACATATCCTGATCGTGTCAATGACGGGACCGAGGCATAATCTACTTCTTCGCGAATCGTCGAAAGCGGGATCGTGCCTGCCTGAAATTTTTCCCGCCTGGCAATTTCTGCTCCATTAATACGACCTCCCAGTCGAATGCGTACCCCGCGGGCTCCGGCACCCAAAACCCGGGCCAACGTCTGATTGCATACGCGCTTGTGCGGCATCCTTCGGGCAATTTGATCAGCAATATTTGTAGCAACCAACCGGGCATTTAAATTTGGCTCTTTGACCGGCTCAACGGTTACTTCAATTTTGAGCTTGACGTCCGTAAAAAACTTCTCAACGTATTTTTTGAGATCCTCAAGGCCGCTTCCTCCCCGACCGATAACCATGCCCGGTTTGGCCACAAAGAGTGTTACTCCCACTTTGTTAATCGAACGCTCAATATCAACCTGCGCCAAACCCGCAAGCTTGAGCTTGAGGAAGAGCTCTTCGCGCAATTTCAAATCAGCCTTTAAAAAATCTCTGTATTGCTGTCCTGTCGCAAACCAACGAGAACTCCAGGTATAAATCTGGCCTAATCGAAATCCTCGCGGATGTATTTTTTGACCCATATAAATTTATAAACAAAAACGTCTAACGGCTTCGATGCTCGTTACGATAAACGCTTTACGTTTTACGTAACGCGTTTCTTAACCGTCACCGACTTTTGATCATCGGTTAACACGACCCGAATATGTGACATGCGTTTTTTGTACCCGTGGGCTTGACCGCGTGATATTTCACGAATGCGCTTCATGGCCGGGCCTTGACCCACTTCTAGGGTTTTAAATGTTAATCCTGCCACATCTGCCTGTTTTGCTTTGGCATTGGCAACCGCTGAACTGATGGCATCGGCCAATGGAAAGGCCGCCGCTTGGGGCAGACGAAGCAATGCTCCCAGTGCCCGCTCAACCGGCAAGGGTCGGACCGCATCCGCCACGAGGCGCAACTTACGCGGACTTGTTCGAATGTATTTGATGGTAGCTGTGTAATCCATACTGTTATGTCTTTTCCAACACGCGCTTCGTCACTTGACCATGGCCGCGGAACGTGCGGGTAGGCGAAAATTCTCCCAACCGGTGCCCGATCATGGTTTCGCTGATATAGATTTCTATAAATGTCCGTCCATTGTGAACGCCAAATCGATGTCCCACAAATTCTGGAGGGATCTGACAAGCGCGCGACCACGTTTTGATCGGCGTCCGATCACCACCGGCTTTTTGTTTATTTACTTTAGAAAGAACCCTCGGGTCTATGTATGGACCTTTTTTTGAACTGCGTGCCATATTTATTTCCTTCTTTTCAAGATAAATCTATCGCTATATTTTTTTCGTTTTCGAGTTTTTTTACCCAACGTTGGCTTACCCCATGGGCTCTTGGGAGAGGGCATGCCGATGCCGCTTCTGCCTTCGCCCCCACCATGTGGATGTGAACGGGGATTTTGTGCGACCCCTCGGACTGTCGGGCGTCTGCCCATGTGGCGCGCCCGACCTGCTGTGCCAATCACCCGATTTTTCCAATCCATATTACCCAATTGTCCGATGGTTGCCCGACACATTGCACTAAATACGCGCACCTCTCCGGAAGGAAGTTTAAGTTGTACCGTGCCGCTGTCGTTGGCCAAAACCGACGCCGCCGTGCCAGCCGATCGGGCCATCTGCGCACCACGTCCGGGCTTTATTTCTATGTTGTGAACAAACGTTCCCAACGGAATATTGCCCAATGTCGTGGCGTTACCAGGAACTATATCCACAGACGCTCCAGAGATTATCTTTTGGCCGATCGTTAGTGTGTCGGGGGCCAGTATATAGCGTTTTTCCCCATCTGCATAGTGGACGAGTGCGATATTTGCGCTCCGGTTCGGATCGTACTCTATGGTCGCCACGCGGGCAGGAACCCCGTCTTTATTCCGCTTCCAATCAATCGTTCGCAAAAATCGTTTGTGTCTGCCTCCCTGGTGCCGCACGGATACGTGCCCAAACATGTCTCTGCCTGAGTGTTTGGAAAGTATGACGCGCAATGATTTGATGAGTGGTGTTTTCATACGCTTTGCTTCTCTTGACTTATTTCGAATGCGTCGATTTTTTCGCCTGGTGATAAGCGGACAATTGCTTTTTTCCATGGTGCTTTTGAAACAGTTTTCATCCGTTTGCCGGCTTTTCGGGTTTTGCCGACCATGGCAATGGTTCGAGCTTCCAACACATGGACGGTATACAGATTGCCAATTGCACTTTTTATCTCTTCTTTACGGGCAAAATTTGCCACGACAAACGTAAAATAACCCTTCGCTGCCAAAGCCAGCGATTTTTCAGTTAAATGTGGGCGAATAATAATGCTTTTCATTGTTCTATTTCTTTTACTGCCTCTTTCATAAAAACGATTTTTTTGTGTGATAAAATCGTATAGGTATTCAAAGATTGAGCGCGAATAGTATCGACCCCGGCAAGATTTCGGCAAGCGCGAACTACCCCGTCTGCAGCTTGAGTCGTCACCAATAAAACGTTGGTGCCTGTACCAACCGCGGCAAACGCTTTGGCCATCAATTTCGTTTTCGGCGCAAGTTTGACCAGTCCGTCTACGACAATAATTTTTCCATCAATAAATTGGCAAGTAAGGGCGCTGGCAAGGGCTGCTTTTTTCATTGCTTTGGGAAGTTTGAGTGAATAATCCCGGGGCTTTGGTCCAAAAACGATGCCGCCCCCGACAAAAATAGGGGCACGGATTCCTCCATGGCGGGCGCGGCCGGTTCCTTTTTGTTTATAGATTTTTCTGGTTGACCCTTCTACTTCTCCCCGGGTTTTGGTTGATGCGCTCCCGCTCCGTTGGTTGGCCAAGTACACGCGTACCGCCTGAGCCAATAATGGTTTGTTGACTTTCACGCCAAAAAGATCCTTCGGCAACGTCATTTTTCCTGCTGGTTTGCCTGCGACGTCAACGACAGAAATGCTGACCCCGTCTACCGGTTTCTTTTCTTTTTTGACTATTTTTTTGATATTCGTTATTTTTGGCATACGATTAATTTTCCTTTTGAATAAGAAGGAGGCCATTTCGGCCTCCAGGGACAACCCCGGTAAGCGTTAACAAATTTTTTTCCGGGTCAATCGTTACGACCCGCAAGCCTCTGACCGTGACCCTCTCTGATCCCATGCGGCCGGCCATCCGTTTTCCTTTATAAACTCGACCCGGTGTCGTCGTCTGGCCGATGGAGCCTGGAGCTCGCTCGCGATCCGATTGACCGTGAGTTTTCGGTCCACCGGAAAAGTGATGGCGCTTGACCACTCCGGCAAACCCTTTGCCCTTGGATGTGCCGGTAACCCGGACCACATCCCCGATGGTAAAAACTTCTCCGACCTTAATTTCCGTTCCGACTGTCAGAGTCTCATCCTGTTTGACTCGAATTTCCCGTAAAAAACGGGGCTGTATGGTGAGCCCCGATTTTTTTATGTGTCCCGCCAATGCCTTGGTGGTATGTTTGGCGGAATCATAGGCAAGCTGGATTTTTCGGAATCCGCCAAATTCAGTAATGTGAGTAACCCAGCACGGACCCGCAGCCACGACAGTTACGGCAATACGCTTGCCGTCTTGGGTAAAGGTCTGTGTCTGTCCGATCTTGGTGCCAAAAATTGCGTTCATATAAAAGCAAAAAGACCTCGGTTGAGGTCATTTCTCATCCGAGACTTTTGGTATACAGCAAGCCCCTAGTATACCAAAGTATCCCCGTAAACTCAATTTTACATTTTTATTTCTACATCCACTCCTGCTGGCAGATCCAAATGCATGAGCTGGTCTATGGTTTTGTCCGTCGGCTCGACGATATCAACCAAGCGCTTGTGCACTTTAATCATGAAATCTTCTCTGCTGTTTCTATCAATGAATGAACTTCTGGCTACGTTGTAGACGGTGCGGTCAGATGGAAGCGGTACCGGACCCACGACCCGAGCACCCGTCCGAACGGCGGTATCCAGAATTTTCTGACAGCAGTCATCCAGAATCCTACTGTCATACGCTTTTAAACGTACTCGAATTCTTCCTTTTGGCATGATACATTACTCAACTTACCAGCAGATGTTAGGCGAGTATTTTGGTAATAACTCCAGCTCCGACGGTGTGGCCGCCTTCGCGGATGGCAAATCGAAGTCCTTCCTCAAGAGCTACCGGCACAATGAGTTTGACCGTCATCTTGGTATTGTCTCCCGGCATGACCATTTCTACTCCAGAGGGTAAAGCAACCTCAGCAGTCACATCCGTTGTCCGGATATAAAACTGCGGCCGATAGCCGGTGAAAAATGGCGTGTGCCGTCCACCCTCTTCTTTGGCCAAAACGTACGTTTCCGCTTCAAATTGCGTGTGGGGCTTAATGGAACCGGGAGCGGCAAGCACTTGTCCCCTTTCGACCTGATCTTTTTCAATCCCCCGAAGGAGAACGCCAACGTTGTCGCCGGCTTGGCCTTCGTCAAGCATCTTTCGAAACATCTCAACCCCGGTAACGACGGTCGTTTGGGTATCTTTCATACCCACGATCTCCATGGCCTCGTTGACTTTGACCTTCCCCCGCTCAACGCGACCGGTGACAACGGTTCCCCGGCCTTTGATCGAGAAAACATCCTCAATGGGCATGAGGAACGGTTTGTCCAAATCCCGTACCGGATCCGGAATGTAATCGTCAACCGTTTTCATGAGCTCAACGATAGCCTTTTCTGCTTCAGGATCGCCCTGGAGGGATTTGAGCGCGGATCCTTTGATAACCGGCACTTTGTCTCCTGGGAATCCGTACTTGGTCAAAAGCTCCCGGACTTCCATTTCCACCAAATCCAAGAGCTCGCGATCCTGCACCATATCGCATTTGTTCATAAAGACGACGATTGCCGGCACGGCTACCTGCTTGGCCAAAAGAATGTGCTCCCGGGTCTGCGGCATCGGGCCGTCCGGGGCTGAAACCACCAAAATGGCGCCATCCATCTGTGCCGCCCCGGTGATCATGTTTTTGACATAATCAGCATGACCCGGCGCATCGATGTGCGCATAATGCCGTTTGGCTGTTTCGTATTCAGAGTGATGGATGTTGATCGTGACGCCGCGGGCCTTTTCCTCCGGAGCGTTATCGATTTCCTCGTATTTGAGCGCCTTTGCAAAGCCAGCTTTGGCCAACACATGGGTAATGGCTGAGGTCAGGGTCGTTTTGCCATGGTCAACGTGACCGATGGTACCGATATTTACATGGGGCTTGTTGCGAATGTATTTTGCTTGGTCTGCCATAGGGCCTCCTTTTCATGTAACGAAATCAATTTTTATATTCTATCACACCTTAAACCTTTTGTGCAATGAGTTTTTCTTGGATGTTTCTGGGTACCTCTTCGTAGTGGCTTGGCTCCATATAATACGTAGCTCTGCCTTTGGACATACTGCGAAGTGTCGTAGCATATCCGGCAAGTTCGGCCAACGGAACCAGACAAACGATCACCGTGACCGTCCCCCTCTTTTGCGTGCCTAAAATTTGCGACCGCTTGGCTCCCAGGTCTCCGATGACGTCCCCCATACATTCATCAGGCGTGGTTACTTCTACTTTCATGATGGGCTCCAAAAGTGTGGCGTGCGCGCGCTTGACGGCAGATTGGAGTGCCATAGATCCGGCAATTTTAAAGGCAATTTCAGAAGAATCTACGTCATGGTAGCTTCCGTCATACACGCTCACTTTCATGTCAACCAACGGATACCCTGCTATGACGCCGTTTTCCATAGCCTCCTTCACTCCTTTTTCTATCGGAGCGATAAATTCTTTTGGAATGGATCCGCCTTTGGTATCATCGTCAAATTCAAATCCTTGCCCACGGGTGAGTGGCTCGATACGGATGAGACAATGTCCATACTGTCCGTGTCCTCCGGTTTGGCGGATGTACTTGCCTTCGCCTTCCGCCGGCTGGCGGATGGTTTCTTTGTAGGCTACCTGCGGGGCGCCGACGTTGGCCTCAACTTTAAACTCACGCTTCATCCGATCGACAATGATCTCCAAATGCAGTTCCCCCATACCCCAGATGATGGTCTGGTTGGTCTCGAGATTGGATTTAATCCGAAATGTTGGGTCCTCTTCAGCCAATCGCAGGAGGGCAAAACCCATTTTTTCCTGATCGTTTTTGGTTTTGGGTTCGATTGCCAAAGATATAACGGGTTGGGGGAAGGTAATTTTTTCCAACACAATTGGCTTGCTTTCATCGCAAATACTATCCCCGGTGATTGTGTCTTTAAATCCAACGACAGCCACAATTTCTCCGGCAAATGCTTTTTTAATTTCTTCGCGCTGGTTGGCATGCATCAAAAGGAGCCGTCCGACGCGCTCTTTGACGCCTTTGGTTGAATTGTACGCATAGGAACCGGATTCAAGCTTGCCCGAATAAATGCGGACGTAGGTAAGCTTGCCCACGTGCGGATCAATTTGAATTTTGAACGCCAGGCCGGAAAAGCTATCGGTGCTGTCACGCTTCCTGGTTTCCGGCTCGCCCGTCCTGGGATGAATACCTGCCACCGGCGGCAAATCCAACGGAGACGGAAGATAGTCAACAACAGCGTCC
>JAGVFE010000055.1 GCA_020057765.1 Candidatus Woesebacteria bacterium
CAGGAAGGTGCCTACGCCTTTGGTGTTCCTTGCGATATCAACGCATTTCACTGCTTCACCGCAAGTTCCCCTTCCCTCTGCTTCCCTCAAGTTTACCCATCTCGTACCCGATGCCGAGGTTGGGCCTCGACATTTCAAGTACGATGCGATAAACCGCCTACACGACTCTTTACGCCCAGTGAATCCGGATAACGCTTGCACCCCACGTATTACCGCGACTGCTGGCACGTGGTTTGTAGGTGCTTATTCTCCCCGCCTCGATGGCGGGACAAAAGAGGTTTACAACCCGAAGGCCTTCATCCCTCACGCGGTGTCGCTCGGTCAGGCTTTCGCCCATTGCCGAATATTCCCGGTTGCTGCCGTCCGTAGACGTATGGCCCGTATCTCAGTGCCATTGTGGGGGGTCGTGCTCTCACACCCCCTACCCGTCGTCGCCTTGGTAGGCTTTTACCCTACCAACTAGCTGATGGGCACAAGGCCGCTCCTTTACCGCGCGGTTAGGCGCTTTGCCTTTGCAGGCTCATGCGATATTACCCCGTCTTTCGACGAGCTATGCCACAGTAAAGGGTACGTTCCTTGCTCATCCTCACCCGTCCGCCACTAACTCCGTCTTGCGACGGAATCCGTTCGACTTGCATGCCTAAAGCACACCGCCAGCGTTCATCCTGAGCCAGGATCAAACTCTCAAAAAAATTCCAGGATATTATGACTCGCTTACGCTCGTCACCATCCTGGCCCGGTCGGTGCCGCAACGCGGCATAATGACCGGGATTTCCTATCACCATTCGATTGTCAAAGGGCGAATTCTTATTCGCACTTTGACCCGCCAACAAACGCTCTTTGAGCCGCAGTAGAAATCTGCTAAGGCGAAAAGCAAGTTGTGGCTGGGTCAAGGTACTCAATGAGCCCATCCTCCTACGCTCAAATTCGCCTCGAGGCCTACGGCCACGCAGTCGAATGTTCGCTTCGGACGGATTGATGGTTAGTAAATTCGCAAATATGAATTTGCTTATTAACTAACGCATCAAAAAACCCGCCATTGGCGGGGTGGTTAAACCCAAAACCCAATGGTTTACATCTTTGAACTCATTGCAAAACGTATTATACGAAGCATGTCGCACCTCGTCAATAGCCCAGTACTCATACAAAAATATTTGATTTATACACTCCGGTTTTAAAAAGTAGAAAGAGAATTAATGTTGCAAAAATACCAATCAAAAACTTTGCGCCTTTCATATATCTGATGGATGAGGATTGATCTGAATATCGTATAGGTACCGGATATTCGGCGACGGAAAACCCGTAGGCAATTGCTGAAATCATCAGGTGTTGATCAAAAATGAAATCATCAGAAAATTTTGAGAGCGGTAGCGTCTCAAGGACTCTTTTTGAGTACGCCCGGAACCCACTCATGTGTTCGGTAAAATTCACGCCGAGCACGATGTTTTCAACCAGCGACACGGCACGGTTCAAAAAATATTTTATTCTGGGCATGCCGCCGGCCAAAGCCTCTTTCCTGGTTCTAATTCTTCTCCCGAACATAATATCAAAACGGCCAGAGGCAATCGGCCTCGTCAGTTCATCAGTCAATGAACTGTCATATTGGTAATCCGGATGGATCATAACGACGATATCGGCTCCCCGTTTTAACGCCTGGCGGTAACAGGTTTTTTGATTGGCGCCATAGCCTTTATTTTTTTCGTGACGGATGAGTGTGATCCCGAGTTTTTTAACGACTGCCGTGGTGTCATCTGTGCTAGCATCATCAACGACGATGACCTCATCTATGACACCTGGAGGAATATCTTTGTATGTTTTAACAATGGTTTTTGCCGCGTTATATGCCGGCATGACCGCAATCACTTTAGGTCTTCTGGGTAATTTCATACAACACTATCCCCAATGATACCATCACGTTTAAACTTTTATTGACTCCCCACATCGGCAGCTCGACGATCGTATCGGCCATGTCCAGAACGTCTTTTGAAATTCCCGTTGATTCGTTCCCCACAACGATTGCCAGCGGCAATTCGTACTCGACTTTGTAAAACGGTTTACTCCGCTTGTCCTGTTCAACAGCAACAATGTGACATGCGACATGGTTCATGCGACATGTTTCAATTGCATCTTTGGCCGTCTCCAGGTATTCCCACTCCACCCATTGCCACGTATTGATCGACGCTTTTTTTATCCGGGTATTTGGCGGCGTTTCGGTAGCCCCGCACAGATACACTTTTTCGGCCGCCACTGCATCAGCCAATCGGAAAATCGACCCAACGTTATAGGTATCCAACACATTATCCAAAATGATAAAAATGGAATTTTTCTTGATGGCTTTGGTTCCCTCTGGATCCGGCTGACTCGTCCGCAACTGTTTGGCGTTAAATTTGATCGTGTTCATGATGTTGACTTTTTGCTGAGTATACTGTGACTGATCATGAATCCCAAGATCCAACCTATCAATCCCCCGGCCAACACATCCAGCGGATAATGTTTACCGAGATAGATACGAGAAAACGAAATAGCAGTAGCTAGAATATAAAAAAACCACCGCCACTTGGGTTCTTTTTGCGATAGCAAAACTGCCATGGCCCAGGCGATGGCCGCGTGACCGGAGGGAAAAGAAAATCCATTCGACTGACTCCCGATAATGATGGCGCCAGCCTCAAGGCCCGGCCGCAAGCGCCCAACCAACGGTTTGATCACTTCCTCAACCAGCCCCCAGACCGCCAAACCCAAAACGCCCAATTGAAACACAAACCATCGGTCCTTTTTTTCCTCGCGAAAAAATAAGAACACCCCCAACAGCAACCAGATAATCCCTGCAGTCCCAACACCAGAGAAAAATAAAGCCACCCCGTCGAAAAACCCATTGTGCGGCAGGTGGTTGATGAGGAAAAAAAGCTGTTGATCAAGGGAGAGAGAAAAGTTCATGGTTCATGGTTTCGGGGTCGCGCTTGCAGTAGACGTCGGAGTTACTGTTGGTTTCGGCGTCGGCTTGGGGGTGACTTTTTTGGTTGGAGTGGGAGTTGGCGTTTCCTGCAAAACGACCGCTGGGGTGGGGGTTATGAAAATGATTTTTATGGCACCCTCCTCCGGAACCGGGGACACGATTTTTTTGCCGGAAACGAACGCGCCGACCACTATAATAAGAAGGACGATGGCACCGGCGATGATGGTGAGGGCAGCAAGAGTCTTTTGTCTATCTTCCATACCTATATTATATCCTCTTTCTTCCATGCTGCAAAGTCACACTTGGGATAATTCGAACATCCGTAGAAAGTTTTGCCGCGCTTGGATTTTTTGATGACCATGTCACTTCCACAGCGGGGACACGGGATACCAATTTTATTTAAAAATTGCCGGGTGTATTTGCATTTGGGAAATGTAGAGCAGGCGATGAATTTGCCGAATTTTCCGGTACGAATGAGAAGTGGGTTGGTGCATGTGGGGCATTTCTCATCCAAAACTTCTACTGGTATTTGCACTTTTTGGGCTGTTTCATAGCTTTTTTCCAAATCTTCTGCAAACGGCTCGTAAAAGGCCGCAATGACCGGCTGCCACTGTTTCTCTCCGTTGGCGATGGCGTCCAGATCATCTTCAAGGGCCGCAGTAAAGGGAAGATCGATAACCTTGGGGAAATACTGGACTAAAAAGTCGGTGACGGTGATGCCCAAATCCGTCGGGACGAACTTTTTATCTTCTTTGGTCACATACTGGCGATCTTGTATTGTTGAAATCGTCGGGGCGTACGTACTCGGCCGGCCGATCCCTTTTTCTTCAAGCGTTTTGACCAAACTTGCCTCGGTATACCGCGGCGGCGGGCTGGTAAAATGCTGGGTGGGGAGTGCTTCCGAGAGCGTCAATACTTGACCTATCGCAACAACCGGAACGACCGTCTCTTCCGCATCGTGCCCGGTGATTTTGAGAAAACCTTCGAATTTAACCAC
>JAGVFE010000061.1 GCA_020057765.1 Candidatus Woesebacteria bacterium
GGACAGTGCTCCTGGTTCCGGACCGGGATGGACGGGCGGTTATTTGATGGCGTTTTGGACGATTTTGTCAATTTCCCCGTTTTTTTGCATTTCATCCAGTATTTGGTCGAGCTTCTTCACGAAGTCGTCCTTGAAGGTGAATTTGCCCTGATCACGGTCGGTAAACCCAAGGAATCCCTTCTCTTCGTTGATCAGGACCGCTTCCACGTAATTCGCCCTTTCGTCGGCCGTGATCGCGCCCGATTTCTCCAGCCGGGACAGTTCGGTCAGGATGGATAGCCGATCGTTGACGTAGCAGTCCGCGCGGCCCTTGGCCATCATCAACAGATTGCTTTCGTTGCTTTTTCCCTCGACAACCTTGATTTTGCCTTCTTTGGCCGCGTTATTGAACGCATCTCCGCCGATTTCAAAACCCGCGTTCTTGCCAATGGTCAGGCCGAAATAATCCTCCGGCCACTTGGGTCTGGGGTTGGCCATGGCGGATTTGTTGCAAAAACAGACCACGCTTTCGGTTAAAATGGGTTTGGAATAGGGTTTGATGAAAGGGCGTTTTTCCGGGTGGTAGTAGGGAGGAAAAAGAGCGAAGGCCGTGCCGTCTTCCAGTTCCTTAAGGCCGCGTTTCCAGGGCGTGGGCTTGATGGTGACGGTGTATCCTTCCAAGCGGGAAAAGGCAACTTTCAAAATTTCCACGTAAATCCCTTTGGCTTCCCCGTTTTCCTCGTAGGAATAAGGCGGATAGCTGTTGTCGCCATACACGGTGACCTCTGTCCCGCCCCGGGCTCCCGGGGGAGCGAGAAGCAAGACGGTCGCGACGAAAAGAATCCAAATGGCGATACGCCTCATGACGCTCTCCTTTCCTAATCGGTCGCAGGTTGGTGATTGTTCGCCGTTTACTATCCGTTTATGAAGCACCCTTCGTCAAAATCTTGGCGAAAGGGAGGATTCCGTGCGGCTTGCCGTTACCCTTTGAGAAGAACCAAGGACCCTTGCTGGTGTCTTTCTCTCATTATGGAGTCAATCCGGCCACACAACAAGGCTTGGCCCCGTGCTGACCCCGGATTTTTTTAGGATGGGTAACCGCGTCTAGAACGGGATGGTCTCCCTTGGATCCGCCGCGGGTCGTGGAACCCGTCCATTAAATAGGGTTTGGCTATGAAGCGGCGGGAAGATAAGAAGCCAACCGGGGACATATTGAACATATTCGAGGATTGGATTAGTATCTCCGACAAGGCATCCAAGGCCAAAGAATTATTTAGGCCTGGGATCTTGAAATGAGTGATCCTCGCAAACCGATTGCGTGAGCTCCTTTTGGATAATGGACAACAAATCTTGAATTAAATATGGTTTGGCAATCACTGCTTTTATACCGATCTCTTTTGCTTTTTGTTCGATAAATTGCTCGGGAGAACCCGTAACCAAAATGATGGGAAAATTGTTAAGTGTTTTTAAAATTTCCTTGGCGAAAACCAGCCCTGTCATTTTCGGCATGGTAAGATCCGTGATGACCAATCCGTATCGTCGAGGGTTGTCCCAGAAAGCCCCTAAAGCTTCGAAACTGTCTGTATAAACGTCGACCGTAAAACCCTCGTCTTCCAAATTGTATCTCATCGCATTCGCCGCCGGTTTTTCATCATCTACCACCATGATGATCTTTTTTGTTAAGGATTGGCTGTCTAGTGGCTCGAATTTTTCCTTTTCGTCGCATTTACGAGAGGTAATGGGGAGCCAGATAGTAAAAATTGATCCTTTTCCAAGTTGGCTCGAGACGGTAATCGCCCCTCCAGTATCGGTTACGATTCCGTGGACAACCGATAAGCCTAATCCAGTTCCACTACCAGGAGCTTTTGTGGTAAAGTACGGGTCGAATATTCGTTCCAAAACTTCTGGGGTCATGCCAATTCCAGTATCCGCAACCGTAAGCCGCCCATAAAACCAAGAAGGAAGGGTTAAGCATTTTTCTTGCTGGGAATCGAGCCAGATCATCTCCAAGGTCACGGACAATTTGCCACCATCCGGCATAGCATGACCGGCGTTTGTGCATAGATTCATTATTACTTGATGTATTTGCGTTAGATCGGCGACGACGAGTATTTCTTTGCTGGAAAGCTCAATATTCATGTCAATAGTCGTGGGTAAAGAGGCCCGCAATAATTTTAACGCTTCCTTGATAATAGGAACAATATTTGTCGCTGCTTTCTTACTTTCACTTTTTCGGCTGAATGTTAATATCTGCCTAACCAATTCGGCGGCTCGTTTGCTGGCATTGAAGCAAACTTCCAAATATTCTGAAAATTTCACCATGGTACTGACTTTAATGGTAAGATCACTATCTTTTCTTGAGTTTTCGGAAAATGATTCATTTTTTGATTCATTAAAACCAAGAGTTTTACCGACGCTTCGTTGCATAAGTTGTATGTTGCCAAGTATGGCGGTTAAAATATTGTTGAAATCATGAGCAATGCCTCCAGCCAACGTTCCGATGGCTTCCATTTTTTGAGCTTGCCGAAGTTGGCTTTGGCTTGTAATAAGGGCCTGGGTCGCCTTTTCTGTATCCAATCTGCTTTTCTCCAGTTTTTCCTGCATTGCTTTGATGGATGAAAGCAAAGTGCCTATTTCATCCATACGTCCTAATAAATCCTTGGATATTTCATGGGATGTCTCTTCCCATTCAATTTGTTCAATGATGCTTATGGCTGTTACAATTGGCTTGGTTATACCATACCGTAAAGCAATAATTAAAACGAATAAAAGTGATATATCGAGGATGGCGATTGTATTCACAACTCGAATAAGAACGTTTTTTAATTCTAATTTGTCAAATTTTTCGGTTAAGTAAACCGTGCAAATGGCCATGTTTTCGTTATTTTTCGTGATATTGCCGCTGACGGCGAATAAGTATTCACCAATTACCGGTTCTGTTAAGTTGACGATTTTCCACTCTTTATCTCTTCCTTTTCTGGATATGACGATCTTGCCATCGGACTCAATAATATCGATGGCCGCGATCCGGTTATCGATCATTTCCGCTTCCAGGACTTTATCCACCGTCGCATAATCAATATTGTAAATTGAAACAGATAAACTCTCCGCCAACTTTTTCGGCAGGGTTTGAGACAGCTCTTTGAGACCATTTTCCGCTTTTATTTTTGCCTCGTGATAATCATAATAACCATAAACGGCAAGAACGAATGTGTTGGCCAATATTATGGTTCCAGTCAGTTTCGTTTGAATATGTCCTAAAAAAAACCTGGCGGCCTTTTTCCACATAATACCCTCCAAAGGGGGAGTTGCGTTGGAACGCACGCTACCGCTCAAATGCCAGTTTACTAAAAAGTACACCGGCCTCTTGACCTTGTCAATGTTCGTGAGACTCACTGAATTACGCCATTTTTTGATAAAAGTGGCTCTTCGCTGTTTTTGAATGGGTGAATAGTAGAAGTCAAAGAGAAAAAAAGAGGCGACCGCAATGCCGTATCCACAAAATGCTGTATTATATCAAATTGTTATGGATGCAACCGACAACGAGTTTCTTTTTTCTTTCACTTCTGGTCTTCTCCCGGCCCCCAGTTACCCACACCAAACAGCGAAGAACCAAAA
>JAGVFE010000060.1 GCA_020057765.1 Candidatus Woesebacteria bacterium
AACAGAGTATAATCAATTTGTCAATAACCAGATGGCCAACTGTCGTACTTGTAGGGAGTAAGGCTGATTTGAGTCGGGTCAGCTTTTCCGGCAGGCCAATAATTGAATGTAGGGCGCATTTGTCCCGGCAACCGATCCGGAAGCGGCAGAGTCAAAAGAGGCAATATTAACGGCAGCGGAGATTCCAGTGGTGGTAGAGCCGGTATTGACTGTAGCATAGGGGTTATTGTTATCTCCTTCCCCACATCCCAAACCAGTATGACACCAGTTTTGCATATGTTTCCTTGTTTCAGTATGGGTGTGTCCCGGATCAGAAATACTCACAGAGGTATTCGGCGGGTCAACGGCATGGGTGTGCTGGCCAACCGCTCTGCTTTCCAGATTGGTAAGGGCGGTGCCGGAGGTGCCTGCAAGAGTGCCACCGGAAGGAAGACCGACAACATACAACCCTCGTGCACTTGTAAATTCTGTCCAGCCCGTCGGGCAGGCGGTGAGGTTGAAGAAGGAGACGAGGCCGGCGGGGAGCGCGCTTGCTGCAGCTGTCTGTGTCGTCCCGTCCGGAAACTTGAAGCCTCCGGTGGTTGATTGAATAGTGCCGGCAACAGTCACACTTCCTGCAGTAAACAGAGACGTGCCTGTTGCTGCAGGATCCATGAAATAGGCACTGTTGGCGGTGTCAATAAATTTAGGTGCAGTAAGCGTGTTGGTGCCGGACAACACCACGGGAGCATCAATGGTGAGTGTCTCTCCCACAGCAGACACGGGAAGTCGTATGGCCAACCAAACATTTACCGCAACAAGAGCGAGGATTACTATCGTTAACAATGATTGCCTGGTGGTGGTACGGTGGTGGTGCATATGCTATTTCGGACAGCGAACATTTGTTTTTTGACACTCATCCAGACAATATCTGTCTGCGTAGGTCTTGGGACAACCGGTGCGTTTGCTATCCTCATACGCATTGCAAAACCCATAGGGATCACAGGCAAACGGACCGGGACCTAAGAGCGGGGTGGGGGTGGGAACCGCAGACGGAAAGGACGAGTCTGCCTGCTTTGCCGGCAAAAAACTGCGAATATTTCTCTCTTGCCTGTTATTTCCTTCACCCGTTTTTCCTAACCGGTATACCACCAGACTTGCTGCAATAACCACTACCGCCAACACCACGCCTGCCCCAACGAATGCAACCGTCTTCCGGCTTCCCTGACCGGCGTTTGTCTGACCTGGTTTTGCGACATCGTTCATGTTTAATCCCCTTTGTAAAAAAGCTTCCTACTAGTAGTTCTACTCTCTCTCTCTCTAATGTCAAGTGAGAGAAAGCGTCTTGCAAATAGGACAACAAAGTGGTAATGTTGTTTTATGAATTCAATATTAAGAACGCTTTTATACGAATGGAAGGACAGAAAATTACCTCAGATAATAGAGCGTGATACTCATTTGGATACTTCACTTCAACAAGGGACTCATAACGCCACAGTGATAACCGGATTTAGACGGGTAGGGAAAACCTACCTGCTTTATGAGGCTATAGAAAAGCTTTTAGAAAATCACCCCCGCGATGAAGTAGTTTATATTAACTTTGAAGATGAACGTATAATTTCACCCACGACCGATTTACTTACCGATCTGATACCAGAAATACAGGCAGTTTATGGCAAGAAACCTACATACCTCTTTGTAGACGAATTGCAGTTTATTCCTAACTGGTCAAAGTGGGTACGCCGGATACTAGATACGGAATCAATACAGATATTAATAACCGGTTCTTCCTCAAAAATGAGTAGTGCAGAACTTCCGACAGAGCTTCGAGGTAGAGCGTGGGAAGTAAAAGTGAGCCCGCTTACTTTTAAGGAATTTTTACGCTTCAAAAACATACATGTTGATTTTGAAAAATTGGCCTTCGTAAAAGATGAGATGGCACGATTTCGTTTCCTTTTTGACGAATACTTAACTTTTGGAGCATTACCAGCCGTGGTACTCACTTCTTCCGAGAAAAAACAGGAGCTTTTACAGTCTTACTTTCAAACAGTAGTACAAAGAGATATAGCCGAAAGGCACAAAATAGATAACGACACCGCACTAAGAACACTTTTAAAACTGCTTCTTAATTCAAGCTATATTACTATTTCAAAACTTGCTAATAGCTTAAAAAGCATGAGCATACCAGTAGGGAAGTCAACAATAGACAATTATCTTTCCTACATAGAAAGCTCGTATTTTATGAACGAGCTTTATATTCATAGTCCGGCGGTTATAAACCAACTGCAATATCCTAGAAAAGTCTATTTTATAGACACCGGATTCATGACCGCACTCTCAACCAAATTTTCTAAAAACATGGGCAGATTATTTGAGAACACAGTTTTTCATACACTAGCGCGGGAAAATGAAACAATATACTACTACAAAGACGATAAAGGGAATGAGGTAGATTTTGCCATACTTAGTGAAGGTAAAACCACCGCTTTATACCAGGTATGTTTTGATTTGACAGATGAGGAAACACAGAGCAGGGAAGTGAGGGCGCTGATAAAGGCGGGTATAACCTTACATTGTCAAAACCTTAACCTTTTAGTTTTAGAGAAACCAGATACATTAAAACTGCCTCAAGAAATAAAGGTTATTTCAGCGGCAGAATTGTTATAAAAGAGATAGACCGGAAAAAGAATTATGAAGACAGTTACTATTGATGATATTAAAAATTTATGTGTACCCCTGCCGGGTTCCCATAAGGGGCAAAACGGAAGGCTTTTGATCATCGGGGGCAGCCATTTGTTTCATGCGGCAAGCCTGTGGTCGTTGACTGTGGCATCGCGTATCGTGGATCTCGTGCATTACTCCTCTGTGCCGGAGAACAATGAGATCGTGGCGAGAAACAAAGAAGAATTTCGAAACGGCATCGTCGTTCGACGCGAAGATGTTGAACAATACATTGAAGAAGATGACGCGATTCTCATTGGTCCTGGAATGACGCGTGACGAAGAAACAGAAACGCTCACGAATTCCCTTTTGAAAAAATTTCCAAAGAAACAATGGGTCATTGATGCCGGAGCACTTCAGATGCTCGACCTATCCGCGATTCCAAAAAACGCAATCCTCACGCCTCACCATGGTGAATATCGCGGCCTTACAAAAAACGAGGATCCTGGGGAATTCGCAAAAAAATATCAGTGCATTGTGCTTTTGAAAGGGGAAAAAGATATTGCCTGCAGCGGGGGTGAGTGTCGAGTCATTGCGGGTGGGAATGCCGGTATGACCAAAGGGGGAACCGGGGATGTGTTGGCGGGCCTTATCGCGGCCTTGGCCTGCAAAAACGATCCGTTTCTGGCAACCATTGCCGGATCTTTCATCAACAAAAAAGCCGGTGACGCCCTGTACGAGCGGGTCGGCCCATACTTTAACGCCAGCGATTTAGCCAATCAGATTCCAAAGACAATGAAAGGGCTTCTTTCTTACCCTTTATAGACATCACCACGGTAGTCGATGGTGAGAATTTTTATTGTTTGGGTGTCAGGAGTACATGTATAGATAATGCGCAACGGCCCCGCGCGAAGGCTGTATTTCCCTTCGTATACCCCATGGAGTTGTTTACCGGCAAGCGGATATTCTTTGAGATACTCAATTTTTCGTTGGACTTTGTTGCTGTCGGCCGCACCGATTCTTTTGAGGCGCTTGAGTGCTTCGTCTTTGAAAATAAGCCGCATTATTGTTTGTTCCAACCGAGAATTTTATACGCTTCTTCTTCTGAATATGTTTTAGTAGATTTTTCGGCACGTCGGATGCTTGCGACGAGTTTTTTGTCAGACATAACGTCAAATGTTTCCATCCAGCCTTCAAACTCCTCCGCAGATATCAGAATAACCGGCGGCTTGCCCCGGTGGGTTATGGTGAACTGGCGCAGCTTCACACCCGCATCTTCAAGCAGTTGATAGAAGTTGGCGCGCGCTTCGTTAGCCGGGAGAATGGATTGTAATGTTGCCACAGAGACATAGTACCACTACTGGTACTAGTTGTCAAGTGGTTGTGTTTTTGAGGGTATGCGGGTAATATACGGGTAATCATGTATTCCCCAAAATTTTCCATCACCAACAAGCTCCTCAAGACCATCGGCATTATTGAAGCAGCCAAAGAGGTAATAGAAAACGCCCCGCTTGTGCCTGCCTGGGAAGCAAAATTTCGGGAAGAGGCCATTGTCCGCACCGTCCACCATGGGACACATATCGAGGGAAACGAGCTCAACTTTACCGAGGCAAGCCAGGTGATTGCAGGCGGAAAAATCGTGGGTCGTGAACGGGACATTCAGGAGGTACTCAATTATAGAAACGTCTTGAAGTTTATAGAAAATTATGACAAACAGGAGATCACCGAGGATACCGTCAAACATATTCATTCGCTCACCACACACCGCATGCTGGCCGAAGATGCGGTTGGGGAGTACAGAAAGACGCAGGTGGTCGTCAAGAATGCCCAGACGGGCGAGATCACCTTCCGGCCGCCGCCGGCCATTGAAGTGCCGTTTCTCATGAGTTCATTTTTAGAGTGGCTCAATGGTGCCATTGATGATCCGCATGCAGTGCTGACGGCGGGTATTACGCACTACGAAATTGTGCGGATCCACCCGTTTCTGGATGGCAATGGACGCGTGGCTCGGGCTCTGGCGACACTTGTTTTGTTTATGCACCGTTATGACATCAAGCGATTTTTTGCGCTGGAAGAATACTACGACCGTGAGCCGATGCACTACTATGAAGTGCTTCAGGGTGTGAGCAAGGCTGATGGTGATTTGTCCGGGTGGTTAGAGTACTTTAGCGAAGGATTGGCAATTGAGCTAACCCGCATTAAAGAAAAAGTGAAATCGCTTTCCACCGACCTCAAGATCAAAAAATCATTCGGCGGACAACAGATGTCTTTGACAGAACGGCAAATCAAGATCGTTGAATACATTCAGGAGAGTGGGTTTTTACAAAACAAAGCGTTTTTTGAGCTCTTTCCCATGGTGTCGGAGGATACCGTACTTCGGGAATTGAAGGATCTCCTGCAAAAAGGTATAGTGGTAAAAGAGGGAACGACCAAAGGGGCACGCTACGTGCTCCGCATGTAATTATGGATTTTTCCGGTGCCGGCATAACCTATCTGCTTCTTATAATTCCGACGCTATTTGCGCTTTCCGTCGTGGGACAGGGAGCCGTCAAGGTAAACCGCGACGAGAAAGATGGAAAGCTGATATTGGGGCTTGGTATCGTGTTTCTGGTGCTCATTTTGCTTGCACATTTTTTCTTCATTAAATGACGTTCTCTGATCTTTCCATCTACTTTAAAAAACTCGAAGAAACGTCTTCTCGGAATACGATGACGGTGATACTTGCAGAACTGTTTAAAAAGGCTGCGCCTTACGAAATCGGAAAAATTTGTTATCTCCTGCTCGGGCGGGTGGCGCCGCTCTATGAGGCGGTAGAATTTGGTGTTGCAGACAAGTTTGCAATACGGGCTATCGCACAGGCATATACGAAAGATCCAAAAGACGTGCTTGCCGCGTTTAAAAAATACGGCGATTTGGGAGATGCGGCACAGCTTCTCCATACTGTAAAAGGAAAGAGTATAAGCGGGGGCGACGTATTTTCCCGACTTTTTGAGATTACGCAAGAAAATGGCATTGGCTCACAAGATAGAAAAATAACGGCGTTGGCAAATCTTTTGGGCTCTGTTGATGCACTGTCCGCGCGCTATATTACTCGCATTCCACTGGACAAACTCCGTTTGGGCTTTTCTGACATGACTATTTTGGATGCGCTTTCGTGGATGATGGTAGGGGACAAATCGCAACGGGAGAAACTGGAAGAAGTCTATAACATCCGGCCGGACATTGGTCTCCTTGCCCAAACCGTTAAAGCTCAGGGGATTGAGGGCTTGGCAAAAGTGAAGGCCACTGTCGGCGCGCCGATCCTCGCCTCTTTGTGTCAGAGACTCCCAACGGCTGATGAAATGATCAAGAAAATGGGGACGGTGGCCGTCGAGCCGAAATGGGACGGGGTGAGGGTGCAAATTCATTATGACTCAGGACTCAGGACTCAAGACGTAAGAGTGAAGACGTTTTCGAGGAATTTGGAGAATACGACAGCAATGTTTCCGGAGCTGGAAAATATTGGGAGACAATTGAACACAGACGAAGTCATTTTGGATAGCGAGGCAGTCGGGATGGATCCGGCAACCGGCACGCTTATTCCGTTTCAAGAGACGATGACAAGGAAGAGAAAACACGGAATAGCCGAACAAAGCGCCAGCGTGCCGCTCAAATTTTTCGTTTTTGATATCTTGTATAAAGATGGAAAGGATTTACTCAATAATCCATTATCAGAACGTCGTAGAGTGCTAGAGCATACTGTTAAAAAAGGAGAAACGCTTGTTATTTCTCCGCAAATCGTAACTGATAGTGCAGAGGAAGTTCGTCGATATCATGACGAACAATTGCGCAAAGGACTGGAAGGAGCGGTGGTCAAAAAATGGAACAGTCCGTATGAACCAGGCAGGAGGGGATACAGCTGGGTGAAGTTTAAAGAAGAAGAAGGCAAAACCGGAAAGCTCACCGACACCATTGATGCCGTCGTGATGGGCTATTATAAAGGAGAAGGAAAGCGCGCAGGTTTTGGGATTGGTGCATTTCTTGTAGGTGTACGACAAGGAGAATCATTTGTGACCGTAACCAAAATTGGTACCGGTGTGTCTGATGAATTATGGAAAGATATTCGCAGACAACTCAATAAACTGAAAGTTTCCCAAAAGCCAAAAGAGTACGCCGAAGTCAATAAAATTTTTATCCCGGATGTGTGGGTGACTCCTCAATTGGTCGTAGAAATTGCCGGAGACGACTTAACCAAGTCTCCAAGTCACGGGGCTGGAGTCGCAGTCAGGTTTCCGCGACTCGTGATGATCCGAACCGATAAATCACCTGCTCAAATAACTACGATTGATGAGCTTAATGATATGTATGAGAAACAAGGAGGAATAAAATGAAAATTTCCGTCGTCATACCGGCATATAACGAAGAAAAGTATCTGTCTAAAACGCTTGAGTCGCTTGAGTCGCTTGAACGAAAGCCTGATGAGGTCATCGTCATTGATGGAGGATCAACGGATCGGACGGCGGATGTGGCAAAGCAATTTGGTGCCATACCAATAACCGTGGAGCATCGGGGTATCGGATTTGCTCGACAAAAAGGACTTGAAGCCGCAAGCGGAGAGGTGATTGCTTTTACAGATGCCGACACCATCGTGCCAGTCGATTGGTTGACGAAAATAGAAGAAACGCTATCAAAATCCGGAGTTGTTGCAGTTTTCGGCACGTTTCGTGTCCCTGACGGATGGTGGATGTATCGTTGTTACGTCAACATGATCCAGCCCATCCTCAATCAGATGTATTACCTATTTGGCATT